>JAKQGD010000303.1 GCA_029573365.1 Bacteroidota bacterium
CATTATGATTTTGGAAAAAAGGATTGCAGTTTTACAAAAAATATTACCTTTGAGAGGCAAAACAAATTGGTTCACTAAATTATAAATTATCAAATTTAAAAATGAAACACTTAATCGCCCTTTTATTTTTATTTGCAACACTGCAGATGTTTGGCCAGAAACAGATTGTATGGTTTGATGTTGGGCTCAAGGCCCAATACGGTGCTACCGGCTTGTACAACAAAGCCATTGTAGACTCAAAGGACTATAATTATAAAGTATCCACAGGTTATTCATTCGGCGGCAAGCTGGGTATCAATTTCGGATACAACGGACTCGCCATTGACGTGATGAAAAGTACCGCCAAGCAAGAATTTGAAATAGCAAATGGTACAGCTTTAAAAACGGTAAACTGGAGTGCTTTAGATGTTTATGCACTTTTCAGAAATGCAAAAAACCTCGGATATTTTGAGATCGGACCTAAAGTGTCATTCCTGAGCAAAGCTGAGGATGATGTTGACGGTTCTACTGTTGAGAGGACTTCCGATTACAATAAAAACAATATAGCAGGCGTCATTGGTTTTGGTGCCAACATCATGGGTAATGATGGCAGATTCAGTGGTATTCTCGGCCTTAGGTTTGAATACGGAATCACTGATATGATCAATGCCTCAGGAGCAGCATCCACTGTCAATGCACCACTCAGAGATGCCGCCGTTTATGCCAATGGCTATAAAAAATCTAATCCTGTCTTTGCCGGAGTGGTTTTCGAACTCAACTGGGGTGTCGGATACTTCGGAAAGGCTCAGTGTGGTGCCAGGTCCAAGTTTATCATGTTCTGATAACCGGCTTTCGCCAAATAAAACATAAAGACCGGTTGTCACTGACAGCCGGTCTTTTTTGTTTTTACAGGTATGGATTGTGAACAATCGGTGTTCTAATTGTTTTAAACACATCAAACCCTCGAATACATGGAAGATGAGCAAAAATCAGCTAACCCTATAGATGCTGACAAGGTTACTGACGTCCCCCATCTCCTGCCCTACGCCCACCATGTAGGCAGTGCCATCATCAGGCCGTTGGACAAAGGAAGGACCAAAGGTCTTGCCATGAAGGCCATGTATCAGCAAACC
>JAKQGD010000305.1 GCA_029573365.1 Bacteroidota bacterium
CTTTGGTGCTGCTCCGGAGGTATTTAAAGCCGCCCTCGACGAAAATAAAAAACTCGGACTGCGATCAGCCTGCCATCACGCTCAGTTGGAAGTAGGCAGGATGAATGTGCTGGCCACAGCCGCTGCCGGACTTACATCGATGGAGCACTGGTATGGATTGCCTGAAGCACTCTTTGAGGGCCAGACCCTGCAGGACTATCCGGCGGATTACAACTACAACAACGAACAAAACAGGTTTGAAGAGGCCGGAAGACTCTGGAAGCAGGCAGCTAAGCCGGGCAGCGACAGATGGAATTATGTTATGAATGAGTTGCTAAGACTTGATTTTACCATCGACCCCACCTTTAATATTTATGATGCCAACAGAGACCTGATGAGGGCACGACAGGCTGACTGGCACAAACTTTATACCCTGCCTTCACTTTGGAAATTTTATGCCCCCAGCAGGATATCACACGGTTCGTACTGGTTTGACTGGGGCACGGAGCAGGAACTGGCATGGAAAGAAAATTACAGACTTTGGATGCAGTTTGTCAACGAATATAAAAACAGAGGCGGACGAGTGACAGCAGGGTCTGATTCCGGATTTATCTACCAACTTTATGGTTTTGGGTACATACGGGAGCTGGAACTGCTCCGTGAGGCAGGATTCCTGCCACTGGAAGTCATAAGGGCCGCCACACTTAAAGGTGCCGAAGCCATAGGTATGGCCGACAAGATAGGGAGTGTCGAGGTAGGTAAACTGGCCGATTTTGTCATTACTGAGGAAAATCCCCTTCAAAATCTGAAGGTCCTTTACGGCACAGGCACTATCAGACTAAACGAGCAGAACGAAGCCGTCAGGGTAGGGGGGGTCAAATACACGATAAAAGACGGTATTATCTACGACGCTAAAAAACTCCTAGCCGATGTAAAGGAAATTGTAGACAAAGCCAAGTCAGAAGGCGAGGGCGAACTGCTGCAACCCGGTGATAAGCCTAAAAAGCCTTAAGCCGTCGGTTTATCTTGAAATGGCATAGGCCACAGAAAATACAAGGGCGTCTGGGGTTTCCAAGAAGAGTGACTTCTTGTTGCGGTAGTAGATGTGATCGCCTACAGTCCTGAAAGCCTTGTCGTACTTCACATCAAAACTCACTCTGCCCAGGTCATAACCCACACAGCCGCTGAATCCATAGCTTATTTTTCTAAGGCTTTGATTGTAACTTTCCAGGCTCTCCAGTGCTGAGTCGTGGCCGGCAAGGATATGCATCACAGGGCCTACTCCGATTCTGAATCCGTTTGATATCAAACCTCCCATAACCTGAAGGTCCACATACGTAAATTTTTCTGTGAGTGTCCTGGTCTCTTTCCAGTCAGTGTCATAGGAATTGACATCAAATTTCATCCCGTAGCGGCTGACCATCATATTGCCCTCGGCGTATAACCAACCAAACCTCTTCTGACCCCATATTCCGGCAGATATTTGGGGTACGCTGCCTGACAGTGTCACTTCGTGTATCACCTGGTCTTTGTCGTTGCCTACATAGGTCACTTCGGGGTGGGTGAGTATGGCTCCTCCCAGCACCTTGACACCAAATCTGGCAGAATAATTTTCATTTGCCTTTTTTGAATATTGGGCAGTAGCCCAAAAGGGAAACGTGCATATGGCGATAAGGAAAAGAAGATTTCTCATAAATGACATTTTGTTGGTTTTTATTTTTAAATCAAATGTACAAATCATATTTTTAGTAACGCTATAAATGATAAATTATTTTTATATTAACGAATTATAAACAACTCTTTGAAATTATTTGAAAAAAATCGCCTTAATTCAGGATTTTATTTGGTTTTAGGACATATTTAGCGGACCGATGTTACATAAAATTTGGTAAAATTCATCCAAACTGTCAGATAAAATACATTTTTGAGCTGTTTTACAACCTAAAACAGGGTTGTTATCAGCCCTCCTCCCTGACTCGAAGGACTTTTTGGGGACCAGGCAGCTATTATAAGTTATAACAGCCAATTTTAAGTATAACCACTTATTAACAGCCTCTTTACAAATATTAGTTTGTCATTATTGGTGGCAAAAGGACTAAAAGTCTATTTTTGCTGCACAATCAAACAGGAAGTTTAAAATGAGTCTGATAGAATTGATGTCTTACATAGGAATTGTAGCCCTGATTGTCACCCTGGTGATGACACTCGTATTTAAGGTACATAAGTCATGGCTTATGACGTTCCTGCAAAATTTTACGGGCATACTGTTCCTGTTTTCAGGTTGGGTAAAGGCGGTGGATCCCCTTGGTACAGCATTTAAAATGCAGGATTATTTTGCGGAGTTTTACGCCACTTTTTCAGACACGGCCCTAAGTTTTATCGCCCCGGTTTTTCCGTTTTTATCAAACTATGCCACGACCTTTTCGGTGATCATGGTTATTTTCGAGATTGTTCTGGGCATCATGATAATCATTGGCTACAAGCCAAAACTTACTTCCATCCTCTTTTTTGCACTATTGATCTTTTTTACGGTATTGACAGGTTTTACGTTTTTGACGGGATATGTACCGCTGGACGCCAACTTCTTTAATTTTTCGGCCTGGGGAGAATACAAGGCCACAAACATGAGGGTCACAGACTGCGGATGTTTTGGTGATTTTATAAAACTGGAGCCCCGCATTTCCTTCTACAAGGATCTGTTTTTACTGTTGCCGGGTATTTACTTTTTGTGGAAGTGGCGGGATATGCATAAGCTGATCAGTGCCCGCACAGGAAGCATGATTGTTTTTGGTACCATCGCCCTGCTGGGTATATACTGCCTGTATAATACCACTATGGATGAGCCCCACGTGGACTTTAGGCCTTTTAGAAACGGGGCAAACATTGCCGCCATTAAAAAGTCTGAAATGGATGCCGCCAATGCGGTCCAGGTGACAGCCATGAAAATGAAAAATAAAAATACAGGCGAAATCAGACAGTTTGCATACGCCGATTATCTGAAAAATCTGGACAAACTGACTGCTGAATACGTAACGGTAGAGCAGATAAAAACAGAACCGTCTATAGCGGAGACCAAGATAAGCCACTTTGACATCACCGACTTTGACGGCGAAGAGAAGACTGACACCTTCCTGTCAAATCCCGCACCGCACCTTATGATACCTGTATACCATGCAGAATATACGGCCATTCCCGTACGTAAAACAGTCATCGACTCGGTCTTCAATACAGATACAGTCTATGTGACGGGTAAAAAGGACAGTTTTAGCATAGTGAAGACATTCCGTGAGGCACACACCCGTGAAACGGAGGATTACGACATCAGGTGGGACAAGGATTTTGTCAGACATTTTACGGAGGTCATCAAACCTTTGACCGAGGCTGCTGCCGCAGACGGAGTCCGTGCCAGTGTGGTAATCAGTGGCATAGATAAGCCCAAGGCTGACCTGCTGGCCCGCGAAACCGGGCTCAATGTTTCCTGGTATACTGCCGACGAAAAGCTGCTCAAAACCATCATGAGATCAAATCCAGGTATCATACTGTGGAAGAACGGAGTGCTCCTTAGGAAGTGGCATTATAAAAAAGTGCCGGCATGGAATGAGATAAAGGCTTCTTTCCTGAACTAAAACCTCATTCCGGTCATTATATACACATGATTTTTAGCAGAGGCAGCAGATGGGCTGGATGTAAACAGATATAGATTTTTTTTAATGTAAAAAAATATAGATATTTGCGGCATTCGCCGAAAGTTGCGATTTTCTTGGGTTAAAAGTAATTATAGGATGCTAAGCAGGAGAAATGTCAGGGTCAAGGTGATGCAGGTGTTGTACGCTCAAAGCAGAGACGAAAGCCTGGATCAGGAATCTACGGTAAGAGAATACTGGAAAAAAATAGAAGAAAGCTTTAATTTGCTGTTGTTTTCCCTGTATGCCATCATCGAGATTACACGTTCTGCACAGGAAGATGCAGATAAGAGGAAAGTAAAACATTTGCCCACAGAGGCCGACAAACTTTTTAAACCCAAGCTCTGGACCAATCCTATGATTCAGACTCTGGCCGGTAACAAGGTGCTGGCCCGGAAGTTTGAAAAACTTCAGTTCGATAAAATCGTGGACAAGGACCACTTCCGCAATATATACTTCGATTTTAGCAAGGAAGAGTTGTACCAGAACTACATCCTCCAGGAAACTTCAAATGACGAAAATCTGGAAATGCTCCTCGAACTTTTCAGGTTTTGCCGCAGGAGCGAGCTGTTCAATGAAATTATAGAAGACCATTTCGCCAGTTGGGAAGACGATAAGTCCATAATCATCGGTACGATCAAAAAAGTGCTTAAGGATGTGCCCACAGACAACTCCGATTTTATTATGGAGCACTATCCCACCAGGGATACCACAGAGGAATACGGAGAATTTCTGCTCAAGAGAACTATGGTGGAGGATAAATTGTTATTAACACAGATAAAGCCTGTACTCGAAAACTGGGATGCTGAGCGGGTAGCCGTTTTGGATATGATTATGCTTAAAATGGCACTCTGTGAGTTTATGTATTGTCCCACCATTCCGACCAAGGTGACCCTCAATGAGTATGTGGAACTGGCAAAAACTTACAGCACCTCCAAGAGCAAAGAGTTCGTTAATGGAATTTTGGACAGATTATTGCAGGACTTAATTTCGACGGGCAAAGTTGTAAAAGAGGGCAGAGGTTTGATCGAAGAATAATTTTATAATTTCAATAAATCCAAAACATATGTTCAACACGAATTCCCCCAGATTTGTGGTACTGCTGGCAGCTATGCTCCTGTCACTGACTGTTGCAGGACAGCAGACCAAAGAAGCATTGATACTGTACAATACACAGCCGGTAAAAGCTGAGGTCACCTCGACAGGCGAGGTCGTCAAGGTTATCAGCCAGGAGCCTGATCAGTTGCAGGGCTTTACTCTCAAGGTTATGGATTATGCAAAATACCTGGACGAGGCCAATAAGGAAAAACAAACCCTGCCTGCCAGTCAGGCATACAGCATAGAGTCAGTCGACGGCATTTTGGTGCCCTTTGATGGCGGACACGCCACATTGTCTGATGTTGCTATTTCGAGGCTTGATGAAGTCATCAGAGAGCTTAACGCCGACTCCAGAGCCGTGGCATTGATACGGACATTTTCTGTCATCAACGAGTCTCCACTACATAAAAACAGGCTGAGTAGCATAAAGACCTATTTTAAGATCAGAGGCATCGGCGAATCTAGGTTTGTATTTGAAAATCTGATAGGCGAGAGAAACTTTGACGAAATCAAAATCAGCTTCCTGAAATAACAGATAAAATCTGTGCAGCGTCCGGATGGTCATTATTTTGCACGGATGGTCCTAAAAATAAAAAACCTTGCAGGTCATCGACGTGCAAGGTTTTTTTTTGTGGAGATGCAGGGAGTCGAACCCTGGTCCAGACAAAGCAACTGAATGCTTTCTACATGCTTAGTTCCCGTTCTGATTGTCGGAATCGGGCAGGTACAGGAACCTACGACGCCCTTTTCTTATTTCCTTAATTTTCGGATCGTGGCCGGAAAACTCCACTCACCTAGTCCGCGGGTCTGTTGAAGTGCGGCTACCGGCGTATATCGGACGTCATCCGGGCGGCACTAAAAGCATTGTAATCTCTGATTACGCAGCTAATGCGAAGTTATTATCGCCATTTGTGGTCGATCATCATTTGTTGACGGAGTGAACAATCGTGCTCCGGCATGCTTACAAACCGATATTCTTTCCTGTCGATACCGGTCATCCCCATTATAAATATCCTGCCCACGAGGCAGAATTGTATCGTTATACAGAGCCATAAACCAATATCGCCGGCCCTTGGTTCCACGTTGGGGCACTTTTTTAATTTTTTTTGATAATAACCTGAAATATGTTGTTGATAAGAATAGATAAAAACGTACCTTTGCGGCCGCTATTTACAGATTTTCGTAATTTGTATCATTGGTAACATTTAAAAAAAGAAACATGTCAGTTTATTTGTCAGAAGAAAAGAAGAATCAAATCTTCAAGGAGTATGGTGGCTCCGAAACAAACACCGGATCGATAGAGGCTCAGATAGCCCTGTTTACATACAGGATCAAGTCACTCTCTGAGCACCTCAATGCCAACAAAAAGGACAACTCATCAAAGAGGAGTATGCTCGGCCTCGTAGGTAAGAGGAAGAGGCTCCTGAAGTACCTGCAGCACAAAGACCTGCAAAGCTACAGGACTCTGATCGAGAAATTGGGCATCAGAAAATAAATGTGAAAAAGGGGCGGACGATAAATCCGCCCTTTTTTTATTTCTGCAATAAACTAGCAGGTCGGAGCGTTTTGGAGAGTGGGTAAGCAGGTGATTATTTATGAGTCTGCTTTCAGTTATGAAATCAAGTAACATAATAAAAATTTGTGTATTGGCCCTGATAGCGGGAATGACTACCATAACATTTGGTCAGGGCAGCTATAATAAAATATGGGAGGAGGCCTTCCAAGGAAAAACTTCCAACCTCCATCCTCTCAGCGATCATTTTGCCATTTTTATAGTCAATAACCTCAGTGGTATGATTACCATTGACAAAGACACTGTTCTCTTTCCTGTGTACCAAAGCATCAAGCCTGATATTGGTTTGAAATATGCAATAACAACAAAATACGGGAAATTCAGTCTGCACGACTTGGATGGAAAAGAAATCCTGCCTGAAAAATTCAATGAAATCAGAAAGGAAAGCGGATATGTGGTTGCAACCACCCTGACGGATACCATAGTCCTGGACGAAAATTTAAACAGGGTTCTGGGTATGGACTATTTGGCAATTCATAGGTATCACTACTGCCCGAACTGTATACATAGCAACGTGGTACGCAATTATGTCCTTGTCAATGGCACAGACACTTTGTACTGTGAGGATATAGAAACCAGTCACGACAGGTTAAACATAAATGATCGGGATTACAGTAAAGTTTGGTTTATAGCCAGAATGAGAATGGGAGATGTCCTTCTTGACAGATCATGTAAAATACTGGAAAGGGGAGAAAGTATTTACCAGCTGGAGGACAATACACGCTCGGGCAGTATCTT
>JAKQGD010000317.1 GCA_029573365.1 Bacteroidota bacterium
CGAACCATGCAGCTAACGGCGAACCATGCAGCTAACGGCGAACCATGCAGCTGATAACATTCCATGGTGGGCTTACTTAACATTTGTGGGGTAAAATTGCCGGAAAAATCCCTTAAAAACGGCTTAATGGTTTTCTACTATATAAGGGCAGGTCAATAACCCGCCTTTACCATAAAGAGAACACAACAAAGCAATGCGGGGGACAATATGCCATTATGCCAAATAGTCACTATATACCCAATAGAAAACCACCCTTTGAAAAAAATCCTATTTAATACAATTCTATTTGATACAATATAAAAGTAAAAAAAATTCATAAAGAGTAAAAAAATTACAAGTACCTATTGACAAATATTTTAAGGCGTGCTATATTATTGTCATGGTTAAGGACAGAAAATTGACTGTCTGAAAATCAACGTCCTTTCCCAGTCTGGTCAACAGCAGACAGGAAAGGTGACTTACTCAATCAATCAAACGGAGGCCAATATGGCTAAAACAATGACTATCAACCTGAGTAACGAAGTTTTGGAGTCTGCAGGAAAACCGACAAGCAGCGGGAAAAGTGAGCTATTGGTTACTGAGAACGTGAGTTTTGAGCATGAGGCCGCATCTGGAAAAGCTTTTAAAATCCGCATCCAGTATTTTGTGTATCGTACTGAGCTGAAAGAAAAAGCGTCCTCTGCACCGAAAAAAACGCTCGTAAAATTGTCCTAACAGGCACCGCGCCGGCCTGAAACATGGCCGGCATACTCTATTCAAAAGGCGGGTTATTATGGTTATTCAGGTCGGCGATAAAATGGCAAGAGTGCCGAATTCAGAAGTAAGTAAAATCCAAACGACCGTCCGCGCAATTATAGGAGTATATGGCAACACACCAAAAGTCAGGGGTATATGTCACAGAATAGAAAAAAACCTTTTGGAAAAACTTATTGAACAATATTCCAACTAAGCCGGTTTTACCGGCTTTTTTTATGCCCGCCCGCCTGTCAGTGTTGACGGGCTTTTTTGTGCCTATATATATACCATAACACAAGACCATATATAAAGGCCTATGGCTTATGTCATGGGCTTTTTTGTGTCTGTTCCTATGGGGTGCAGGGGATACCCCCCCCAAGGGAAAACAAGGGGGGTGGGGCGGAACACACTTACCCTTACGCGCATCTCTGATAAAATTTTATACCGAATCTGTCTGCGGTTAATGCTTGACTGGATGTGGGTTGTGATGATAATTTGTGGATAGAGTTTGTTACTGGTGTATGGGGTATATTGGGTTGGGGTATAGGGGGTATCCGTGCTGTGTGGTTCAATGCCCCGCGAGTGGGTTGTTTCGAGGGTTTGGGGTATATGCCCCGCACCGGACTGTTGTTGTTGAAGGTGTGAACCGGGTTGATTGCCTGATGAGGTTCTGTGATAGGATAGACGAGATGATAGCTGATAGTCAAGGAGAAAAACATGAGGGGTGAGGAAATTGTGTCGATGAGGGCGGCCCATTTGCCGCTGGCTGGTGGGAACCGTGAATACAACGGTGTGTATGTCCCTGAGGAGCTGTGGCCCAGTCTGATGAACGTGGAGTTCTCGGAGGAGGAGATGGCGAGGCTTCGTGAGTGCATGGTCAAGGAGACTGCCGACATAGGTGACGCGACAGACCTTGACAAGATAGATGAGATGGTTGCCGATGTTTACAAGCCGTCTGTTGAGATAGAAAAGTTTGAGAGGGAGC
>JAKQGD010000318.1 GCA_029573365.1 Bacteroidota bacterium
AGGTCCGTATTTTTTGGCCAGGGCACACCGTTTTGAGATAGCTTGTACACAGAATCCTTAACTCCTGGCCTCCAGTCCAGCTCATACCTGAGTGTAATCTGACTCTGGCTCTGGGCCAATGTCATTTCTGTTGCCAAAAGGCAAAACAAGAATGTCAGAAACCTTGTTAGTGGTGTCATATGCGTATGAATATTAAAAAACTTTTTTTGCCTGTTTGTTCAGTGCTGTAATTCAATTTTCAAATAATCCTTAAGCACTAAAATAATGTTAAAATCTTTAACGTTTGAGTTTAAACGGCCATTTTTGCTGTTCTATTGTTTTATGCAAGCACTTAAACTTCTTAAAGTAACATTTGTTTTTTCAGCCTTCAGGCCCGGAAGGATGTGTGGTTTTATATTGATAGCGGCCGTTTGTACCTATTTAATTGGACCTGCCAAAGCTCAGGATCCGGTGTACAGCCAGTTTTACAATGCTCATCTCCAATTAAATACAGCCCTTGCGGGCAATACGGTCAGTCCTCTGATACAGATGAACTACAGAAACCAATGGCCAGGGTTGGGCAATATTTACACGACTTACTCTGTCAGCTATGATCAGTACATCAGAAAGCTTAACAGTGGTATCGGAGCCATGTTGTTGGCTGACAATGCTGGTGACGGAACGCTCAAAAGCACGGGCATCACAGCATTTTACAGTTACAGGCTCAGGGTAAAAGATGAGCTATATGTCAAAGGTGGCCTCGAGGCAGGAGTTGTCAATCTGGGCCTTGACTGGAACAAGCTAGTATTTGGCGATGCCATAGACCCGGCCGTAGGGCCTATATCACCGGGAGGAACTCCGTTTCCCAGCCAGGAATCAGTGCCTGCTTCCACATCCAAAAGATACCTTAATCTGGGTGCCGGAGTGGTCATCTACAGCCCAAAATACTACGCGGGTATATCTCTTAAAAACCTGAATACACCTGATGTTTCCTTTGTGGCAGGCAGTGTAGGCGTCTCTGGCAATAGCTCCTCACTGCCAGTGAGAATTTCCCTGCATGGGGGAACACAAATTTTACTAAAAAGAGGCAATAAAAACGAAGACCCCACGTTTATATCTCCAAATGTAATGTTCCTGAGACAGTCGGGATACAATCAGTTGAATCTGGGGGCTTATTTGTCAGTCAACAAAATTCAGGGAGGCTTATGGTACAGGCATTCGCTATACAACGGAGACGCAGTAATTACATCGTTTGGGGTCAGGAAGGACTTTTTTAAGATCACTTACAGTTTTGACTTTACGGTTTCGCAACTTAGCATCAGACAGGGAGGAAGCCATGAACTGGGAATCATTCTGAATTTTGACCACATCTACCCCAAAAAAGAGGATTATAACGATTGTTTTGCCATTTTCAGGTAACTTGCCTTCTTTATTATTTCGCTAACGATTCATTTTTTTTACAAATTAATTTGTTGTTTTTAAAATTGCCGTATATTTGGGCCGCTAAAATTTAGAAAAATAGAATATCAGTCAATGAAAAATTTAATTTATTCATTAAGTTTTCTGGCTATTCTTTCCTTGATCTTTACCTCATGTGGAAAGAAATCAGAAAATTCGTCAGCCACCGGATGGAAGTACAATGATCCACAGTGGGGCGGATTCGAAAAGAAAGATTATGAAGGTCAGATCGACGGACCCAACCTCGTTCTTGTAGAAGGAGGTACCTTCACCATGGGCCGTGTTTCCGATGAGCCTGTGTTCGAATTCAACAACGTGCCAAGGAGAGTGACCGTTTCATCATTTTACATGGATGAGACCGAAGTTTCAAACATAAATTACAGGGAATATCTTCACTGGCTTAAAAACAGGTATGTAAGCTATCCTGAAGTGTACAGGAAAGCTCTTCCTGATACGCTGGTATGGCGTGAAGAACTGGCCATGAATGAGCCCCTAGTAGAAACCTATTTCAGACACCCGTCTTATGATGATTATCCGGTAGTTGGTGTCAACTGGCTTCAGGCCAATGAATACTGTAAGTGGAGAAGCAACAGGGTTAATGAAATGATCCTGATTGAAAGAGGAATACTTAACCCAACTCCTGACTCCAAGGATTCAGACAATTTTGATTCCAAAGCATACCTGACAGGACAGTATCAGGGCAGTGTCAAGAAAAACCTGCCTAATCTGGTCAATGGCGGAGAGCGTCCGGTTATGTTTGATGACGGTATCCTGCTGCCCGATTACAGGCTCCCTACAGAAGCTGAGTGGGAATATTCAGCTCTGGCCCTGCAGGGTAATCAACCTACTTCAGATGATGAAGTGTACACAGAAAGAAGATTTTATCCCTGGAACGGCAATACAGCACGATATAAAAAGCGTACAGCTACACAAGGTAGGATCCTTGCCAACTTTAAGAGAGGCAGAGGTGACTACATGGGTCTTGCAGGAAACCTGAATGACAATGCTTCGTTTTGTGCTCCGGTAAGACAGTATCTTCCTAATGATTTCGGTCTGTATAATATGGCTGGCAACGTCAATGAATGGACAGCAGACACATACAGACCTATGACATCGCTGACACTCAACGACGCTGAAAACCAGGAACTTAACCCATTTAGAGGTAACCAGTTCCAGACATTGGTAATCGATGAAGAAGGCAAACCGGTAGAAAAAGATTCTTTGGGCCAGCTCAAATACAGATATGTGGATGATGAGGAAGCTGCTGACAGAGAAAATTATAAGAAAGGAGATGTACGCGACTTCGAAGACGGAGATGAGGATTATATCAAATATCTTTATGGCGAATCTTCATTGGTTACCAACAAATCCAAAGTATACAAGGGTGGTTCATGGGCCGACAGGCTTTATTGGCTTCAGCCTGGTACAAGGAGGTTTAAAGACGAAGACAAAGCTGACAGATCCATAGGCTTCAGGTGTGCTATGACCAGGGTCGGAGGCCAGGCTGGTAACGAAGATATGGGTGGTAACCATTTTAAAGAGAGCGGAAGGAAAATCAAGAGAAGGTATAAGTGATTTTAATCAATTGAAATAATTTGAAGCCCGGCAACATGTTGGGCTTTTTTGTTTATGGAAATCAGAGAATTATATAAATTGTACTTGTGTCATCCTGAAATAAGTACGGATAGCCGGAAAATAAGTAAGGGATGCATATACTTTGCCCTTAGGGGCGAAAAGTTTGATGGCAATAAGTTTGCTAAGGAGGCCCTTGCCAAAGGTGCTATTGCTGCTGTGGTTGATGATCTTAATCTCACGAACAAGGAAGGAATGATAGGAGTGGCTGATGTTTTGGAGACCTTGCAGGCATTGGCCAGATTTCATCGATCCCAACTCGGCATTCCGGTCTTAAGCATTACCGGGTCCAATGGAAAAACCACCACAAAGGAGCTCGTCCGGGATGTTCTGTCCCAAAAATTCAGGGTCAAAGCAACCTCCGGCAACTTAAATAATCACATAGGAGTACCACTTACTATCCTGTCAACAGGCATTGACACCGAATTCCTTATTGTAGAAATGGGGGCCAATCACCAGGGCGAAATAGCTGCATTATGTGACATGGCAGATCCTGATTATGTGATGATCACCAACATTGGCAAGGCTCATCTAGAGGGATTTGGCGGTGTGGAAGGTATTAAAAAAGGGAAGTCAGAGATGTATCGGTATGCTGCTGCCCACAATAAAAAAATTTTTCTCAATACCGATGATGCTGTGCTTTCGTCACTCATACCTGGAGGGGTCGATTTGATCAGGTATTCGGTTTCCGGATTGCTTGATGTGGTTGGGGCCGACCCTTTTATCACTTTTGAGTACGACAAAATAGTTGTGAGCACCAGCCTTTTTGGAGATTATAACCTATCCAATCTGGCATTTGCAGTCGCTGCGGGCCATTATTTTGGAGTAGAGACCAAAGATATATGCCGGGCCCTTGAAAATTACAATCCCGAAAACAACAGGTCGCAGGTCACCCGGTCTGGCAGTACTATTTATATTATGGATGCTTACAATGCAAATCCTTCAAGTATGAAAGTAAGTCTTGACAGCTTCAGTAAAATGGCCGGAAATAAAAAACTTGCCATCCTGGGCGATATGCTGGAGCTTGGCGAAGAGTCGGAAGCAGAGCACCGCACCATTGTCGGTCAGGCCAGAAACGCAGGATTGTGGGATGTTATCTTTATTGGAGACCAATTTTATAATGTACGCGATCAATCCTTCGGGCAGTATTTCAGAAATGTCGCAGAAGCCAGGCCTTATTTCAGCAACCTTGACAAGACGGATATGACTATACTGTTGAAAGGTTCCCGAGGTACCGCTGTCGAAAAGATACTGGATGTCTGAGGTGGCTCAGTTTATACCTGATCCAGAAACTTGTGCAGTCTTTCAGGCACATCTCCGCTGATAGTTTGCTGGTATTCGTCCTGGGCACAGGGGATATACTGACGTGATTTGTTGTCATGTGTTTTGACCAGCCACCATCTTGAAGTGATATTGTTTTTAATAAACTCAATATCATCATCATAGTGGGAGCTGTGCACTATAAATGAGGAAAACTCACCTTTTTGTCCCGGCTGATCATTGTATTGCATATTAAGTCCTTCAAGCAGATACCATATACTTTCGGCAATGAGCATAGATTCTGCCTCTCCAGGATTGCTGCCTTCAACCAGGTCAATGTATACCGCCCTCAACATGCTGGAAGTGCCGGCATACTTCATCAACTGACACAATTCTTCGGCCTGGAGCCCGGTAGGGAGAGTGCCGCTGATACTAGGTGCATCTGACCTTCTGACAGAATTAAGACTGACATGGAGTACCTCGGTATTACGCATATGTGGTTCTGCCAGTGACTGGTGAGATCTGAGTTTACCCAGGCTTAGACAGCTGTAGCTGAAAGTTTCTATGTCCTGGACGAGAAGTTGAGGCAGGAGGTGTCTTTGATAACCGATGAATGAACCATCTGTTGGCTGTAGATTCATCGGGATGGCATTGGTGATTGAAACCAGCCCGGACCCACTACCGCTAAATTGCCCAAAGGTGCCAATAACTACCGGTGTCAACCCCTTGCTTGTCAGATCAGTTTCCAGTTGGGTATATTCCGACTCGGAAGGCTGACCTTCGTAACAGCCCAGGTCTGCCAGAGTCAGAGAGTCAAAATGATTAAACAGCGAGCCAAGGTCGGACCGAAGTTTGTTATAGAAAACCCCTGAGCCTGTAACCAGACCGATTGTTCTTCCTTGTTTTTTGGAAAGTTCTGCTGAATAAGCTTCCAGGGGCAAACATTCCTCAGCTCTGTCTTCTCTTTGCCAATCTGAAGGTTTCAAATCCAGGATTGTCATTTTATATTTTTTTGGCAAATATAAAGAATTATAAAACAAACACTTGAATAGTAAATAATATATTAATGTAATGCTAATTGTTTTGAGGGCTAACCAACTTCAGTGGCCCTAAAAGATAAATGCCATGATTGAGTGGGTATGTTATCCAAATGTCGTAAAGTTTACAAAAAAATGATTGGTGGCGATTGTGACTTTGGAAATAATATCAGTCATAAGTTTGGCTTGATGTTTGTGAATGTAAAGATGTTCAGGTAAAAGCCAATCCGTCCACCGTTGTTGAAATTAAGGCGATAAAATTTGGAATTTTGAAGCCAATATATGTTGATTTAAAATATAATATTGAACTTTATAAACTTCCGAGTTCGGGGATTGTTACTTTTATTAGAATTATTTTGACTTAAAAAGTTCATTTATAATAAATTAAATCATAAATTTGCGACTCAAAACTTTAACAGTAAATTATTTTTCCTATGACAAACAGAATTAAGTTTTTGACATTGGTGATGTTTTGCAGCTTTGGAGTGCTTGTTGCTCAGGAGGATATGCAAAAAACCGGTGTTTCAGATGACATGACAATCAATGCCGAGCAGAATAAAAACTGGAGAATGGGCCAGACTGCCTATTCTGCAAAGCCAAAGAACGCATGGGAACTCGGTCTTCATGCCGGCCATTTTCTGATTGACGGTGACGTTGACAGAAGAATTCCTGCCGGATATGGTGTGGGTCTCCATCTTCGTAAAGCAATTCATTATGTTTTCTCTCTCAGGGCTGACTTTATGTATGGCCAGGCTAAGGGTCTTGACCCACAGATGTGGGGTCACGTCAGCAAGGGAGGGGGACTCGTGGAGGAAGTATTTGCTCCTTATGCCAATCAGGATGGATGGTTCC
>JAKQGD010000327.1 GCA_029573365.1 Bacteroidota bacterium
CTGCACACGGAATCCCTGGAAAATTCGGGTGGTTCCATCGTCCATCCTTACCGGAATAGAGACCTGGATCTGTTTTTGTGGCTGCATCAGGATGTCCACAACGTCCTGCTCCAGTTTCAGGATCTTTGCACAGTCCAGTAGCTGCTGCTGAGCCATCTCAAACGGATTAACCTTTGACATTATACTCTCCCTGTTACGAACTACCATCTTCTATCTTATGATAGAACACGATTGACAAAACAGGTACATCACTCTTACATATAAAAAGCATAGGAAACGGATTTTGGTTAAGTTCTTAGAATATTAGAAAAATCTAAAAACATACAGGTGTATAAAACCTGTTATGCCTCAAAAAAAGATGAAAAATCCTGGACCTGCCAGCGGAATGAATCCTGAAGTTGAAAAAGCATTAAATGAACAGATAAATGCCGAACTCTACTCTGCCTACCTTTACCTTTCAATGTCTGCATGGTTTGACTCTGCAGGTCTTAGGGGATTTGCAAATTGGGAACGGATACAGGCGATGGAAGAACGGGATCATGCATTAAAGATCTTTGATTACGTTCTGGCCCGTGGAGGCCAGGCAGTGATGAAACAGATAGATGCTCCCAAGGTAGACTGGTCTGATGCAAAAGATGTATTTGAAACACAGATGGCACACGAAATAAAAGTTACAGGCCTTATTAATGACCTGGTGGACCTGTCTATATCTGAAAAAGATCACGCGACGGTGAACTTTTTGCAGTGGTTTGTCAATGAGCAGGTTGAAGAAGAGGAGAATGCAAGGAATATCCTGGATCAGCTGAAGATGATAAGCCAGGAGAAAGGTGCCGGACTACTCTATATGCTTGATAAGGAGCTTGGAACAAGGACATACATACCTCCCGGAACATCACCAGCATAAACAGAACCCACATTCTGGAAAAAATTACAGGATTTTATACAACTTCAACCTGCACCCCTGGATCAAAAGGGTTTGTCCTGACTGCGAGTGAATAAAGGTATGGATAGTTATGGCTAAGGTAATCCATGTAACAGACCCACTCATAAGTCAGTGCACAGTATACCCTG
>JAKQGD010000331.1 GCA_029573365.1 Bacteroidota bacterium
AGGTAAAACCTGTTTGCGCACTGAGGTTCCACCTGTTTGCGCCCAGAAACACAACTTTTATGTTATTTTTCAGTATATTAGATGCATGTATCTGCCATACGATCAGAATATTGATGCAAAAGTGCTGGCTCAGATCTACAAGAACACAACGGCCACATACAAATTTTATTGGTTTGCCTCCATCCTGGACATATTGGTAAAAGAAGGCAAAACCAGCATGTCATTTTGGGAAATTATCATTGGGATGATTGCCGAGGCCTGGTACCCCGTTCATTATTTCCGCATATCTTTTGGCAAATCCGACTCGCTCAGCGGACAGATCATTCAACTGCAGCAGGCACTCCACCTCCCCATTGACTCCGATAAAGAACTGCTCAAAAGGGATCTCGCCAAAAACCTGAACAGACCGGAAATCAAAAGTTTGCTTAATGTTTTCACCATCAATGTGCCCTACAGGTTCCTATCTCCCTGGATCAATCACATTACCAATAACCAGGTGGAAGCACAGTCCCAGACCTTTTACAACAACTGCATGTATGCCATAAAAGGAGAACAAATACATGTTAATCCCCTCTGGGTCCCCTACCTGAGAGACAATTATGTTATCCTGAAAGAGTTCACCTTCTGGAATCTGACGCTTTTCTTGCAAAAGCGCAACCCCAACGTTCCTGACCTGTCCTCAAAACTGGTGAAGCCCATACAACGCGATTCCCTGCTAAAGCAACGCCGGTACTGGGACAATTTCATAGAAGTAAACGGCCCCGTCAGATGTATTTACACAGGAAGGCCTTTGGAAAAAAACCTCTATGCCATAGACCACTTCATACCCTGGAGTTTTGTATCCCACAACCTGTTGTGGAACCTGCTGCCGGTAGATCCGGGCGTCAATTCCGCGAAAAGCAATGATTTGCCTCGGCTCGACATCTTTTTAAAGCCCTTTGCTCAAGTGCACAACAAGGTGCTCAAAACCGCCTATTACAACAACCCCAACAATAAATTACTGGAAGACTACCT
>JAKQGD010000337.1 GCA_029573365.1 Bacteroidota bacterium
CTGCAATAAGTTTTGCAGGTGCCGTTTTTTTTTACATTTCATTGTGATGAAATGTAACCAAATAGCTCTAATTTTGTTGTTCAAAATAAAGTTTTGGTATTTTGACATTCATAGGTCAAAAAACAAAGCGAATCAAAGAAGGGTATGTAATTTCAAAATATTGTTTTATAATTTTTAAGTTTTTATCATCATCAGGTTAAATTAAAAACAGGATTATCATGAAAAAGCACAGGATTGCGATCAACGGTTTCGGTAGGATAGGAAGGCTTGTTTACAGGCAGATTTACAATATGGAAGGAATAGATGTTGTTGCCATCAATGACCTCACCAATCCCAAGGTGCTTGCACACCTCCTGAAGTACGATACTGCCCAGGGCAGATTTAATGAAGAGGTAACAGCGGGAGAGGATTCCATCTTTGTCAATGGAGAAGAAATAAAGATCTACGCACAAAAAGACCCTGCCCTCATACCCTGGGGACAACACGAAGTAGATGTGGTGCTCGAATGTACCGGATTTTTTACCGACAAAGCCAAAGCAGAGGCCCATCTCACTGCCGGTGCCAAAAAAGTGGTGATATCAGCTCCTGCCACCGGTGACCTTAAAACCGTAGTATACAATGTAAACCATGACATACTCGATGGCTCTGAAACCGTCATAAGCTGTGCCAGCTGTACGACCAACTGTCTGGCCCCTATGGCTCAGGTTCTTGAGAGGGAGTATGGAATCATTTCTGGCCTTATGACAACCATCCACGCCTACACCAATGACCAGAACACGCAGGATGCTCCGCACGCCAAAGGTGACCTTCGCAGGGCTAGGGCAGCTGCTCAGAATATCGTACCTAACAGTACAGGTGCAGCCAAGGCGATAGGACTGGTATTGCCAAGCCTCAAAGGAAAACTTGATGGAGGTGCACAAAGGGTGCCAACCCTAACAGGATCCATCACAGAACTGGTGACTGTACTCGGCAAAAAAGTAACAGCAGAAGAAGTCAATGCTGCCATGAAAGCCGCCTCAAATGAAAGTTACGGGTACACAGAAGATGAAATTGTGAGCAGCGACATCATAGGCACTACTTACGGCAGTCTGTTTGATGCCACCCAGACCAAAGTAATTACAAACGGAGATGTGCAGTTGGTTAAAACGGTAAGTTGGTACGACAACGAAATGAGTTATGTATCTCAACTCGTCAGAACACTAAGGCACTTTTCCGGACTTATTGACCAAAAATAAAATACCAGGGCAGCACCAAAAATGGCTGCCCTTTTTCTTTTCAAACTATATAATATTAAGGACATGCTGGATTTTAATAACAGTACATTCAGAGATGCAAGGGTCGTCATGAGGGTAGATTTTAATGTACCCCTGAGCCCTGATTTTGCTGTCACCGATGATACCCGCATAGAGGCTGCGGTGCCCACTATACGTAAAATATTGTACGACGGCGGGTCAGTGGTGCTGATGAGTCACCTGGGAAGGCCCAAAGGAGGACCTGAAGCCAAATACTCTCTCAAGCATGTCATTCCTGCCTTGCAAAAATATTTTCCAGATACCGTCATTCACTTTGCCGATGACTGCATCAGCGATGATGCATTCATCAAGTCGGCTGCTCTCAAAGGTGGTGAAGTACTGCTGCTCGAAAACCTCAGATTCTACCCTGAGGAAGAAAAGGGCGATAAGGCCTTTGCAGCTAAACTGGCAAAACATGGTGAAATTTATATCAATGACGCTTTTGGAACTGCACACCGCGAGCATGCCTCAACGGCAACCATAGCTTCGTGCTTTGACAAAAATCATAAGGGTTTTGGATATCTTATGGCTGCCGAAGTAGAAAATGCACACAAGGTGATGAACAATCCCCAGAAGCCAGTTACCGCTATTGTGGGCGGCGCCAAGGTTTCAGATAAAATCCAACTGCTCGAAAAATTGGTCGAGTCGATGGACAACATCTTGATAGGCGGCGGCATGGCTTACACTTTTATTGCGGCTCAGGGTGGCAATGTCGGAAAGTCACTGTGTGAAAACGATTATCTGGATTTGGCTCTTAAAATTCTGGATAAAGCAAAAACACAAAATACACGGATCTACCTTCCTGCAGACTCTGTTGTTGCAGACAGATTTGCAGCTGATGCCGCTCACAAGGTGGTAGCCAGTAACCAAATACCGGATGACTGGATGGGCTTGGACATAGGCCCTGAAGCCATCAAACAATACAGAGAAGTGGTGCTTGACTCGAGGACCATACTCTGGAACGGACCCATGGGTGTCTTCGAATTTGAGGCATTTTCCACAGGCACTTTCAGCATTGCTGAGGCGGTAGCCGATGCCACTGACAAAGGAGCGTTTTCGCTTATTGGAGGGGGTGACAGCGTATCGGCAATTAACAAATCAGGTCTCGAAAGCCGGGTAAGTTATGTATCCACGGGCGGTGGTGCCATGCTGGAAATGCTCGAAGGCAAGGAATTGCCAGGCATAAGTGCGATCATGGCATGACGGCTTGGATCGTCAGGGCTTCAAAATAAATCTGAAACCATGCCAAACGGAAGACACAGTATTTCTGGCATTCTGCGGGTATGAGGTTTTACAAATAGTCAGTAAGATTTGAAGTGTTTTTACAAAATTTAAAAGTTTTGTAACACTATTTGCCTATCTTTGAACGTTGTAAAATTGCAAAAACGAAACCCGCTTTACATGATTTACAGGCTAACGGCAGTACTTGCACTGTTTTTTGTGTCTCTTTCTCTGAAGGCTGACGAATACCCGTTTAACTTTAGAAACGAGGTTTATGACGAGTATGTAAAATCAGTTACCCTGGAGGTAAATAACAACCCCGCGGCATTTCCGCTTATAAACCTGGGTTCCTCTCAGTATCTTATGCTTAAATTTGATGACCTGCTGGAAGAGCAGCGAACATTCTATTACCGCATTATCCACTGTGATAAAGACTGGCAGCCTTCCGGCCTTCGTGAGATAGAGTATATTACAGGATTCAATGACGAAAGGCTCAGGAACTACGAATATTCTGTAGGTACCCGGACAAAATATTTCCATTACTGGCAGCAGTTTCCAAACAACAACACAAAATTTAAAGTCTCTGGCAACTATCTGCTTGTCATCTATGAAGACAAGATAGATTATCCTGTACTTACCAGGAGGTTTGTAGTGTCAGAAAATAGGGTCGATGTCAACATAAAAAGCACCTACCCAGGTGATGTCCAGAATATAAGATACAAGCAGGAACTCATTGTCGATATCCAGTTTGAAAAATTCAAAATGCGAAATCCGGTCGATGAAATCAGCCTTGTCATGCTCCAAAACGAAAACTGGAGCGAAGAAATAACAGCAAAGCCGTCATTTTTTGCAGGCACCGTACTTAAGTTTAACAGGATAAAGACGTTTGCTTGGTGGGGGCTTACAGAATACAGACAATTTGATACTCGTACCATCAGACGGCTCGGTAGACATGTGCAGTCTATAGACCGAGGCAAAGACTACATCGATGTGCTTTTGGTACAGGATGAGCCAAGAAGACGAAAGGTGTATCTGAATCATTTTGATTTTAACGGGCGGTTTTTTGTGGATAATGCAGAACTCCTGTCAGGAAGCTACATTACGGATGCACTGGATCAGTTTTCTGACAAGATCAGCGGCGACAATAACCTGACCCAGTCGCTGAGAGACTCGATTGTATCAAGCATAAACCGACGCAACGTGCTTCTGGATGGCATATATAAAGCTGAGGAGAGAAATATAAAATCAGATTATAGCCAGGTTACTTTTGTGCTGGGCGATGACATGGACCACCAGGACAAAGACATTTATGTGCTGGGATCAATGAACAACTGGCTGCCGTCAGAAGAGTACAGAATGAAGTACGACGCTGCCAGAAATGTGTACACCACCCAGGCTCTGCTAAAGCAGGGGTATTACAACTATTATTACGGACTGCTCGATGACAAAGGCAAAATTGATTACACCACCATGGAGGGCAGCTGGAATGAAACGGAAAACGAATATCAGGTGATTGTCTACTACAGAGGTCTGGGCGACATTTATGACAGGGTGTTGGCCTTTAATAGTTACAATACCAATTCCGGTCTGCTCAATATTCGTTAGTCAAAGTCAGAATTATTTACCAATTATTTCACTGATTTTACCCAGGACAGCGTCAAACTGCTCAGAAATAGTAAGGTGGGTATTGTCTAGCAACCATGCATCATCAGCCTGTCTGAGTGGACTGTCTTTCCGCTCCGTGTCTATTTTGTCGCGGTGAGCAAGATTTGATATGACTTCGTGAAGGTCAGCGTTTTGCTTCTTTGCCAGAAGTTCGTTGTATCTCCTTTGGGCTCTGACGATGGGATCCGCAGTGATAAATATTTTTACATCGGCATCGGGAAACACTACCGTACCTATGTCTCTGCCGTCCATAACCAGACCTTCCCTGCCCTTCATCAGTCGTTGAAGAGCCACCAGTTTTTTACGTACAGCCGGCAAAGCTGCCACCTCGCTAACCAGTGAAGAGACGGCAAGTGACCTTATCTCTGCTTCCACATTTTTACCATTGAGAAAAGTAGTGTTAATTCCGTCCTGATTTTCAAACCTGATTTCGATGTGTTCAAGGGCATCCTGCACCTCTACAGGGTCTTCTATTTTTATAGAGTGCTCCAGAAAATACAGAGTGACCGCCCTGTACATGGCCCCGGAATCAACAAAGATATAACCGAGCTCTTTGGCGATCTGTTTTGCCAGTGTCGATTTGCCACACGATGAGAATCCGTCAATGGCTATGGTAAGGGGTTTGTTGTGTTTCGAAACCAAGATAATATATGTTTGGCTCCGCAAAAATAACAAAGGTCCCGGGATGAATATCTCCAGGGACCTTCTTTATTGCATTTTAAATGAACTTCTTGTCTGTCAGTACTCTTCTTCGTTGAATAAAAAATCATCCTTGCGGGGATAATCCGGCCAGATATCTTCCATAGATTCATAAATTTCAAATTCATCCTCGAGCTCCTGAAGGTTTTCTATAACTTCCAGGGGGGCTCCGGATCTGATGGCATAATCAATGAGTTCATCCCTGGTAGCCGGCCAGGGTGCGTCTTCAAGGTTGTGTGCCAGTTCTAATGTCCAGTACATATGAAAACTTTAGTTTTGTTAAAAATATATTTTTGTTTACTGCTGTTAATCTTACTAACTCAGGCCATGCAGTCATTGTTACTATTTGGCCCTTTTTTAGTGTTATTTTCCCAATAACCTGAAGCCAAAAATAAAAGTTCCCGCAAACCTGAAAAGACTTTAAATAATAAGCATCGCGTCACCGTAACTAAAGAACCTGTACTTCTCTTTGATAGCCTCGTTGTATGCCTCCATGATCAGGTCAAAGCCTCCAAAAGCGGCCACCATGATGATCAGGCTGGTTTTGGGTAAGTGAAAGTTTGTAATCATGCTATTGGCGATACTGAAATCGTAAGGAGGATAAATAAACAGGTTTGTCCATCCTTCAGATGCTTTAAGCAAACCGGTGGCTGACACAGATGACTCTATCGTTCGCATGGTGGTAGTGCCGACTGCACATACCCTGTTGCCGGTTTCCTTAGCCTTGTTGACAATGGCAGCTGCTTTATCGTCTATCCTGTAGTATTCAGCATCCATTTTGTGCTTGGAGAGGTCTTCCACATCGATGTTTCTAAATGTGCCCAGACCTACGTGGAGTGTTACTTCTGCTAGGTCCGTGCCCTTGATTTCGAGCCTTTTCATAAGCTCCCTGCTGAAGTGCAAGCCAGCCGTAGGGGCAGCAACTGCCCCTGTTTCTTTGGCATATACAGTCTGATATCTCTCGAGGTCCAGTTCCTCAGCAGGCCTTGTGATATATTTGGGTAAAGGCATGCTTCCCAGCTCCTTGAGGGCTCCTCTGAACTGCTCGTCGGTGCCATCATAAAAAAAGCGGATGGTGCGTCCTCGTGACGTTGTATTGTCAACTACCTCTGCCACCAGTATGTCATTGCCCTTTTCGTCGGCAAAATAGAGTTTGTTTCCTACCCTGATCTTCCTGGCAGGGTCGACAAGCACATCCCACAGTCTTGCATCTACATTGAGCTCCCTTAGCAGAAAAACCTCTATCTTGGCTCCTGTCTTTTCCTTCTTTCCATACATTCTGGCAGGAAAAACCTTCGTGTTATTGAAGATCATCACATCTCCGTCGTCAAAATATTCCAACAGGTCCTTAAATATCCTGTGTTCGATCTTTCCTGTTTTTCTGTCGACGATCATAAGCCTGGACTCATCCCTTTTTTCAGAAGGATACTGGGCGATCAGTTCATCCGGCAAATCAAATTTAAATTGTGAGAGCTTTGTCCTCATTAATAACCTTTTT
>JAKQGD010000361.1 GCA_029573365.1 Bacteroidota bacterium
ATTGCCGGTATATGCCGTGTTGATAGGTTTTGCAGTGCCTTCGACCAAATGGATGGGCATCATAAGCCTCCAAGGACTGGCGTTTATGGGCTTGTACCTCTTAGGTATCGCAGGAGCATTGGCTGCAGCCCTGATATTTAAGTATGTTCTTAAGTCCGCATCGGGCTCTTATCTGATGATGGAGTTGCCAGATTACAAACCGCCCATATGGAAAAATGTATTCATTTCAGTACGCGAAAAAGTCATGTCTTTCGTGACTGGAGCCGGTAAAATCATTATGGTGATTTCTATCGTGCTTTGGTTTCTGGCCAGCTTCGGCCCCGGAGATTCCATGACGATCGCTGAGCAAAAGGCTTCAACAGAAAGCAGACAAAAAGGTCTGAGTGAGGAAGAAACCCAAAACAAGATTGCCGCCGTAAAAATCGAAGCCTCCTATATAGGCCATATGGGCAAATGGCTGGAACCCACCATCAGGCCGCTCGGATTTGACTGGAAGATCGGCATAGCCTTGATTACATCCTTTGCTGCCAGAGAGGTGTTTGTGGGCACCATGGCCACCATTTACAGCATAGGTACGACAGACGACGAGAAGACCATTAGGGAGCGTATGGCAGCCGAAGTGTGGCCGGGCACTGTTGACAAGGTTTATTCAACAGCCACTTCTTTTTCTTTGTTGATTTTTTATGTTTTTGCCATGCAGTGCATGAGTACCCTGGCTATCGTCAGAAAAGAAACAGGTACATGGAAATGGCCCTTGGTGCAGTTTGTCTTTATGGGTGTTATGGCTTACTTAGGTGCCTGGATGGTCCAGTTTTTACTTAAGTAATTGATTTTCTGTAAAATGTCATAACTTGCGTCAGCTACCTTAAAAACATGACCAACGGTTTTAAATTAATAGGTTTATCTGTCAGAACCACAAACAAGGACAACAAGTCCCGTTCAGATCTTGAATAACTTTGGGGCAGGTTTTTCGAAGAGGATATTACCTTTCGGTCAAAGATTGACGAAGAACATTAAGTATAAAACTTACAATTTACTCCGTCAAAAATGGCCTGAGCGGATATCTTGTAAATGTAATCTGCCGTGACCGCAATGGACAGCTTTGGTTTGTAAGCAATGGAGATACTGTTTTCAGGATAGAGGGAAATTCTATAAGAAAAGTGTCCGGACTTTAAAAATGTAGAATCGGATTTAGCCTGTAGTACAAAGCTCTTTTGTAATTTTAGGGCAGCATCTAATGACAATCTGGATTTTTATGAAATGGATAGTTTTACAATTGATCTTGTCCGTATGGTTTACAACTTCTTCAGGGCAGGAAAACGGACTGAATGTTATAGATATCGAACTAAACACATGTTTAGAGGCTGACGCCAATAGTTCGACACTGGCCATGGTGGGTTGTATAAAACAAGCAGAGCAGAAGTGTGATTCAGAACTGAATAAAAACTACACACAATTGTCAGGGCTTTTGACTGCTTCGCGGCAGTCATTGCTCAAAAATGCTCAAAGAAAATGGATCGAATTCAGGGACCTTGA
The DNA here is from genome assembly GCA_029573365.1 of Bacteroidota bacterium. Taxonomy (GTDB): domain Bacteria; phylum Bacteroidota; class Bacteroidia; order Chitinophagales; family Saprospiraceae; genus OLB9. The sequence continues at coordinate 1,537 of JAKQGD010000361.1, forward strand.
ACTGTCTTTTTCAAACAAACTTTACAGTGACACTGACGGTACCCTGCACACACTCATTGCCAGACAGCGAAAACTGGAACTTACTCGCCAAAGGGCATTGGAACTTGCAGCCTATATCAAGATTTTTAACGGCGAATAACATGGCAAAACATCAGAAACTGGCACACATCGCCCTGGTGGTCGATGATTATGACAAAGCCATAGCATTTTATACAGGTGTTCTGGGTTTTGAGATGACAGAAGATACGATCATGTCCCCGACTAAAAGGTGGGTACTGGTCACACCTCGTGGCGGAGAAGGTTGTTCGATTTTGCTGGCGAAGGCGTCTGATGACCACCAGCGTAGCAGAATAGGCGACCAGACAGGCGGCAGGGTATTCTTGTTTTTACATACTGACGATTTCGAAAGAGATTATAGCAACCTTCTTAAATACGGAGTAACCATCGTCAGGCCTCCATCAGACGAAGCTTATGGCAGAGTTGCGGTTTTTGCAGACATCTATGGCAATCTCTGGGATCTCATCCAGCCGGCAGCGAGCAGCACGGATCGATAAAAAGGTTCGGCTTTCTTTATTTTACAGCGATGCAGCTTATTTCCACATTGACGTATTTGGGGAGATTGGATACCTGCACGAGCTCTCTGGCAGGTGCCGTGTCGTCATTGAAGTATGAGGCATACACAGCATTGATACGTCCGTACATCTCCATATCCTTGACAAATACAGAACACTTGACCACGTTTTCGTAGTTCATACCTGCAGCTTCGAGGATATGGCCAAGGTTTTTCATTACCTGATGCGTTTCATTCTCGATGGTGTCCATGATGATGGTTCCTTCAGACTGATTTATGGCTATTTGTCCTGAAACATAAAGGGTGTTTCCGGCAAGGGTGGCCTGGTTGTAAGGACCCACAGGAGCGGGTGCGGCAGGATTGTGGATGATGGTTTTCATATGGTTGAGAATTGTTGGTTATATATTAAACAGAAAAAGCTCCACTTGTCTGCTGACAGGGAGCTTATATCTTAGGATTTGCCATCAGGCTGCAAAGTTTACTCTTCCGAAACTTCAGCTTCCTTGGCTTGAATCACCATTTGACCTTTGTAATACATGTTGCCCTCATGCCAGTAGGCTCTGTGCATCATGTGAGCTTCGCCCGTGGTCTTACAGACCGCTATCTGAGGCATCGCAGCCTTATGGTGCGTTCTCCTTTTGTTTTTCTTCGCTTTAGAGACCCTGCTCTTAGGATGTGCCATTATTCAAAAAATTTATATGTTCTATACTACGTTTCCTGTTAATCAGTTGTCCAGAAAATCCTTTAAATTGTCCCAAACCCCTCCTTTGGGCTTTGTTTCCTGCTCAGGTTCTGATACTCCCAGCCGTGACAATACTTCCATATTGCATACCCTGGGTTTTTCTGTGCTACAATCATACACATGTACCATCGGCACGGAAAGACAGATAAATTCATACACCACCTGAGACAAATCAAGGTCAGGCTGGTCTTCTCTGATGTAAATGACGTCCACATCTTCTTCGTCGCTGTTGCCTGTCTTTACTATCAGGTGATAACTGCCCTGAACCGGAAGCATAATGTCAGCTGTACATCTGTCACAAGCCGTTGATATTTTTCCTTCTATGTCAAAATACAATTCGCTCAGTCCGGGTCTTTTGTCCAGGGTGAGTTCTATTTTAAACTCTCCGCTGCCAATGGGTGAACCCTCAAACCTGGCAAAAAAATCGTCTCCCGCCACAAACCGATACCTGTGCAAGCCATCTTTCATACCGCTGTAAGGCAACGAAAAATGATTTGAACCTTGCATAAGTTTAAAGAACTTTTTCAAATGGAGTGCAAAGATACTGCTTGCTGACATTTCTCCAAAATTCAAGCCGAAAAAATATCCATAGCTTTGCTTGCCTTTTATCTTCATGCCTTGACCACCTTACTCCAATCTTGTGATTGCTAATGAATAATCAACGTCAAAATTGACTTTTTTATATGATTTGCGTCAACATTACTCAAAAAGATGCCAAAAAGAAATTAATTTTGTCGCATATGACAGACCAAATTGTTAAGACATTTTATCCCAGGATCGAAATTTTAGACGAAGCCTATGAGATTCCGCAGCTGGGACGGAAAAGACGTATTTCCGTTTTGTTGCCGTATAATTATTACGAAACGGACAAAAAATATCCTGTCCTTTATCTGCACGATGGCCAGAATCTTTTTGACGAATACGCCCCTTATGGAAACTGGGGTGTAGACAAGTCACTCGAAAAGCTGGCGGCTGAGGGCATAGGAGAAGTAATCATCGTCGCCATCGACCACGGTGGGGTACTACGGATACAGGAATATCTTCCATATACCACACCCCGTTATACAGAAGCCGAGGGACACCTTTACCTTAAATTTATGCTCGATGACCTCAAGCCGATGATAGACAGCCGGTACAGAGTACTCAGCGACAGGTCAAGCACGGGTATAGGTGGCAGCAGTCTGGGTGGACTAATAAGCCTATACGCTGGCTTTGAATACCCGGATATCTTCGGTAAAAAAATGATATTCTCACCCAGTCTTTGGATTTCAGAAGAGATTTACAGCAGGGCTAAATCATTTGTGCCTCAGCCCCCGACAGACATCTACCTCTATGCAGGTGGTATGGAAAGTGCCAACCATTATGGTCAGGTACTCAGACTGGAAAACATCCTCCAGGAAAAACGAAAATACGACGAATTCGACCTTATATTTGCTCACAACCCTGCCGGACAACACCGCGAAATCCATTGGGGTGAACAGTTTCCTACAGCCCTCAGATGGTTGTATTTTAATAAATTTTAGACCTATCTATGCCTATACATATTAAAACTTCAGAACCTAAAGGAATAAATTCTGTACTGCTTCCATTTTCAAAAGATAAAATGGACATGCCCGTTATCCGCAAATTTTCCGGACTTGATTATGACCCTGAAATAAATACTGGGGCCCGGGAAATCACCTGCTTTCACCATCCCCAGAAAAAATTACGAGTTTTTGTGCTCAGCCTGGGAGAGTCCAAAGACCAACCCAGGTCATATACTTTTTACAGGAGCCTGGTGCATCAGCAGCGAGTTAAGGGTGCCCTGAAGCTTGCGGTCCACTGCAACCACCTGAATGATGATCAGCTGACCAATGCCATCATAGGGCTTCGCAAGGGCCTGCTTAACATTGGCACCT
>JAKQGD010000362.1 GCA_029573365.1 Bacteroidota bacterium
ATAAAAATACAGAAAGGCTCTTGCTTAGATTTTCTGCAAAAAGACAAGTACATTTTCAGAAGGATGAACTTATTATATTTGTTGGTCCGGGCCCCAAGGACTATTCAGAGCAATTTAAGGCATTAACAAAGGACTTTTACACATTCCTTTAAGATAAAATGGAAAGTCATTTTTGTACCAAAAAAACAAAATCGGGGTAAACCATAGGTTTGCCCAAAGTGAATTTTTATTAGATTTGTGTCGCAAATATCACATATCAATTGCCGATAATTTTTAATCAATTCATTGTCATTAATTTATAATTTTTTCTAATGAATTTTAAGTACTCAATTATCCTTATTCTTATAGTCCTTGGCTTTCCCAGAGTTTCATTTTCCCAGGTTTTGGAAAAGTATCCTCAGCTGGAACGCAAGTTTACAAGTTTTGAAGTTGTCAACCTTGATTCGAGAAGCATTTACCGGGATATAATTCAAAACAATGGAGCAGATAATTTTGAGATGGTCCTTCCGGGCAATAAAAAGATTTACCTCACACTGTACGCTGCCGACCTAATTGCCCCTGAATATAATTTTAACACAATCGGCGAAAATGAAACCACTGTTAGGACAGGAACAACTGTCAGGCCTATGAGAGGATTTGTCAATGGTGTGGCAGACAGTGAAGCGGCACTTACATTCAACGATAAATTTATATACGGTTTTATCAGAATAAGGTCAGAAGAGTATTACATCGAACCCGTGCATCACCTTCTCGGTACCAATGAAGCCGACGATTTTGTCATGTATAGGCCAGAGGACGTCATTCCGGACAGAGAGTTGAAATGTGCCTATGATTTAGACAACGAAAAGGCACAAGAAATCAGAGATTCGCACGAACATGACGCAAACCGGACAGGATTGTGTTATCAGATCAGATATGCCATAGCCTCTGACTGGTCTATGCGTTTTAAATACGGGTCTGTAACAGGGGTCGAAAACCATAATATCGGAGTACTCAATGACGTTCAGACCAATTATGACAATGAATTTGCGGACGAGCTTTCCTTTACCATCGTTCAGCAATTTGTGGTCAATTGTTCTACATGTGATCCCTGGACAAACAGTACAGATGCTGGGACATTGCTTTCATCTTTTAGGAACTGGGCGCCATCAGGCTTTAATACTACACATGATCTGGGTTGTTTATGGACCAACCGTGACCTTGACGGCTCGACCATCGGCATTGCTTATTTAGGTGTTTTATGCACTTCTTCAAAATATCATGTTTTGCAAGATTTCTCTTCTAATGCATCATTGTTAAGGTGTATGGCATCACATGAAATAGGACATAATTTTAATGCTGATCATGACCCATCAGGCAGTTCGACCATTATGGCTCCGGCAGTTAGTACAAGCAATACCTGGTCCGCTGCCTCTAAATCAGCCATAGAGGGTGAATATATGTCGGCAAGCTGCCTGCAGTTTTGTCCTGGTGGCGGTTCTGCTCCTGTGGCAAACTTTACATATTCTATAATCTCTGCATGCTCTCCGGGACAAGTACAATATACAGACAATTCCACGAATGCTGTATCAAGGAGTTGGTCTTTTCCAGGAGGGTTGCCCTCATCCTCAACGGCCTTGAATCCCCTGGTATCGTATTCCAATCCTGGTACTTACAATGCCACCCTTACTGTATATAACTCTTCAGGATCCAGTAATTCTAAATCAGTCAACAATGTGGTTACTGTAATAAGTCTTCCGGTAGTTTCGTTTTTGTTTACAGTAAATGGCAATACAACATCATTTACATTTACAGGTTCAAACGCGACATCTGTATTATGGAATTTTGGAGATGGTACAACAAGTTCTCAGACTAATCCACAACATGTGTATTCCGGAGACGGAGTTTATAACGTTACTCTTACGGCAACAAATTCATGTGGATCAAATAATTCTACACAACAGGTTACAATAGTAACGCCACCAGTGGCCAATTTTACCCCAAGTGTGCAGTATGGCTGCAATCCTTTGACCGTGACATTTTTAAATGAATCGTCTACCAATTCAACAAGTTTTACCTGGAATTTTCCTGGGGGGAGTCCGTCGTCCTCCTATCTGCAAAGCCCCACGGTTATATATAATTCTCCAGGTATCTACAATGTTACACTTACAGTAAGCAACAATATTGGCACTGATGTGAAAGTTGGCAGTATAACAGTTTATGCTCAAACGACGCCTGCATTTACATCAAATATTAATGGATCTTTGGTTAACTTTATCAATAATTCTACGAGTGCTGACAGTTATCTTTGGAGTTTTGGAGACGGCCAGACATCACAAAGCGTCAACCCAAGCCATACATATGTATCTAATGGCACCTATAATGTAAAATTGACAGCAAACAATTGGTGTGGATCTGTTAGTCTAACCCAACAGGTGACGATAGCAGCACCACCTTTAGCATCTTTTACACCGACATCGGCCCAAAACATCTGTGTTGGCCAGTCAGTTGCGTATACCAATACCTCCACATACAGTCCTACAACGTATCAATGGACATTTGAAGGAGGAAATCCAGCTACTTCGACAGTAGCAAATCCGAGTGTGACCTATAATGCTGCGGGCAATTATGATGTTTCACTTATCGTGACCAATGCTTTTGGTTCTGATACATTGACACAACAAAATCTGGTCAGTGTGACTGCCATGCCTGTGGCTGCCTTTACTCAGTCTGTTTCGGGGCTGACCGTACAGTTTACATCTTCGAGCCAGAATGCTTCAGGACTGCTGTGGGATTTCGGCGACGGACAGACGAGTACTCAACTCAATCCTTTGCATATCTATGCCAATGAAGGTACTTATAATGTGGTGCTTACAGCGTCAAACAGTTGCGGCAATAACAATACAACCTCCGCGGTAACACTGTTGCTGCCTCCTGTAGCTTCGTTTTCGTCAGGTACTATGAATATTTGTCCTGGACAGACCGTAAATTATGTTAATCAGTCAACAGGCAACTCAGCAACCTATCAGTGGAGTTTTGAGGGTGGAAATCCAGCTACTTCTTCTGTGGCAAATCCAACCGTCACTTATGCAACCGCAGGTTCGTACGACGTCACCCTGATTGTCACCAATGCTGCAGGTGCAGATACTATGACTATTCAGAATTATGTGACAGTAACACCATTGGCTACAGCCAACTTTACTCAGACTTCTGTGGGCCTTACGGTCAATTTTACCTCACAGGTACAGAATGCGACTTCTATCCTTTGGAATTTTGGCGACGGACAGACAAGTACTGCGGCCAACCCAACTCATACTTATGCCTCAGAAGGCAGTTATACTATTACACTTACTGCAAGTAACCAGTGCGGAGATGTGACATTTACCAAAAACATGCTCATCGTATTGCAGCCCGTAGCTATGTTTGGAGCAACTGTTACTCAGATATGTCAGGGGCAGTCAGTATCATTTATAAATCAGTCATCTGCCAATTCGACAAGCTTTAACTGGACATTTGAGGGCGGCATCCCTGCCACATCCACAGCGGAAAATCCTGTTGTTTCCTACGCGTCTCCGGGTGTCTATGGAGTGACGCTTACCGTTTCAAATTCCAACGGACAGAACACCTTGTCACAACCAGGATACATCACAGTTGTAGGGCCGGTACCTGTAGGTTTCCAGTCTTCCGTCACAGGAAATGTCATCACCCTTACCAATACTGCTTCACCGGTAGATTCAGTGCAATGGACGGTCAGTGGAAACGGATTTTCACAAACAGCCACAGGCAGTGTCGCATCGGTAACAGTTCCGGCCAATGGTTCCTATACGATAACGCAGATCACTTACGGCTTCTGTGGTTATTCGGTGGCCGGCAATTCTACGGTTGAGGTAACAGGATACTGCACCGCATCGTTTTCTGCAGGCACAGGGTGTCCCGGGCAGCCTGTAACCGTTAACAACAATTCCGTGAATGCCACCTCATATCAGTGGATTCTGGAAGGGGGCAATCCTTCAACATCCACAGAGGCAAATCCTCCTGTCATTTACAGCCAGCCTGGTACATATCAGGTGACACTTATAGCCAGCAACGGACTGGGAAGTGATACTTTTACTTCATCAATAACCGTGATTCCTCTCCCCGTAGCATCATTTGACTTTGTGTCCAACAATGGACAGGCAGACTTTACGTTTACAGGCAGCAATACCACAGAAATCAACTGGGATTTTGGTGACGGAGGCAAGGCCAATGGAACAATGACAACCCACACCTATACCAAGACAGGGTCCTATATCGTCACAGTGAGAGCCGTTAATGCCTGCGGACAATCTGTAATAACAAAGACCATTGACATCATTGTCAGCAGCACGACCGACATCAGCCTTGATGCCATTAGGGTATCTCCCAATCCTAATAACGGGCAGTTTAATGTATCTATGACCAGCAAAGGCACCGGCACTGCTGTTTATTCGATCGCGGACATCAGCGGCCGACTGGTGGACACGGGTACTCTCAGGGCTGTCAATGGAGTTTTCAACAGGAACTTTGACTTAGGTAACACAGCTTCTGCCACGTATATTCTGATCATCAGAGAAGATGACAGAATAGTAAGAAAACTCGTAGTAGCAGGAATGAAATAGTAAAAAAAAACGGGCTCATATGGCCCGTTTTTTTTGCCTGTATATGCTTCGGAAAACCTTTAGCAATCTTGGCATTAAAGCTGGTTACAATTCGTGATAAAGTTTTTCTGAGTAGGCAGCCCAGTTCCGTATGTTGCCGGCAAAGGAGGTAAATGACTTGTATACCTTACCTGTGAATTCGTCGGCTTCTGCCATATCTTCTAGGATTTCGGTAGTATATTTCTTAAGCTGGTTCAGGATGTCTGCATCTAGTTTTCTGACGTCTACTTTTTCTTCCCTGACCAGCTTTTCCATGTACATATTGTTCTTAGCTTCAAATTCAGAAATCACCCAAACATTCATTCTTGCAGAGGCTGTTTCCAGTATCACCTGCAGGTGCTCCGGCAGTTCATTGAAGGCTTTGAGGTTAAACATGTTTTCAAGGACGGAACCAGGCTCGTGCCATCCCGGTGAATAATAATATCTGGCTATTTTGTGGAAGCCCATGACATAATCATGATAAGGTCCTATCCACTCTGTGGCATCGATGACGCCTCGTTCCAGGTTGGTATAGATCTCGTTTCCAGAAGAAAGAACAGCAGTACCACCGGCTTTGGCCAACACCTTGCCCCCGAGACCGGGAATCCTCATTTTGAGGCCTTTAAGGTCAGAAATGTCGTTGATTTCCTTGTTAAACCATCCGGCCATCTGCATGCCTGTATTGCCCGCAGGAAATGATATAAGTCCAAATTTGGCGTAAAGCTCCTTCCATAATTCGAGGCCTCCGCCGCAATATATCCAGGCATTCATCTGCTGAGCATTCATGCCAAAAGGCACTGCAGTAAACAGTTGTGTTGCAGGCGACTTTCCAGCCCAGTAATAGGAGGCTCCGTTTCCTATTTCGGCAGCTCCACTGCTCACGGCATCGAAGACCTCAAGACCCGGAATCAGCTCTCCTGCACCATACACCTTGATCAACATTTCGCCTGATGACATCTTGTGTACCCAATCGGCAAAATGCTGACAGGCCTCGCCCAAAACAGGAAAATTTGGCGGCCATGTGGTGACCATTTTCCACTTATATTCGGCCTCCGCAGGGGCAGATTCTTTGTGTGTCTGGGACTTTGGCTTGCAGGAGGTTAACAGGGCTCCACCACCTATGGCTGCAACAGAAAAGTCACGTATAAATCTTTTGCGGTCCATTTTAATAATGCTTTGACACAAACCTAATAAAAAATGATCATTGTATAGCCCTCTGATTGCTTTTAGTGACGATTTATGAGACTTTATTGTTGGAGATGGATGATTGCGTATATTTTTGCACACAAATAAGCTTTTCCATGGCACGTAAACTTAAAATTTTTGACGAACCCTCGGCACTCACGGGTGTTGCTGCCTTTCACGACATCTTTAACATGCCCGTACTTCCGTCTCCTCAGATTCCTGACGAAAAACGTTGTAACCTGCGGGTGGCACTTCTACAGGAAGAACTCGATGAACTCAGGACTGCCATCCTCGAAAACGACATCGTAGGCGTGGCTGATGCTCTCTGTGACCTCCAGTATGTACTTTCCGGGGCCGTTTTGGAGTTTGGACTGGCAGATAGATTTAAGGCTCTTTTTGACGAAGTCCAGAGATCAAATATGAGCAAGCCGTGCAAATCTCTCGAGCATGCCCGGGAAACGCAGTTATATTACCTCGAACATAAAAACACGGAGTCTTATATCCAGGAAAGAGAAGGGGAGTACCTCGTTTACAGGACGGCTGATAATAAGGTGCTCAAATCAGTGTACTATTCGGAGGCGGACCTGGAAAGCATCGTTATGCGTAAAGACTGAATTAACATTAACCTCAAATTTCTACTTGATGACCGAAAACGAAATCATAACAAGGCTAAGCCACAACGGTTTGATTATTAAAGACTTGCTCGATGATGTCCCGGCAGGCCAGATTTTGTATAAGCCGGAGGATGATCAGTGGTGTCTGCTGGAGGTCGTTTGTCACCTTGCTGACGAAGAGGTGCATGACTTCAGGGCGAGGTGCCTCAGTACCATTGAAGACCCTTCCATTCAATGGCCTGCCATAGATCCACAGGGTTGGGTGAAACTAAATAAATACATTGACCAGGATTTTAAATACAAGGTCAAAACCTTCTTGTCAGAAAGGAAAAAGTCTGTTGTGTTGTTGAGAAAAATAGAAAACCCGCGGTGGGGCAACACTTATGAGCATCCCAGGATAGGCTCTGTTACAGCTAGGATGATGCTCCATAACTGGCTTATGCACGATTACCTCCATATCAGACAGATACACAGACTTAAAACAGAATATTTCAGGACTGTTTCTGCAGAAAACCTGGCTTATGCAGGTAACTGGTAAGGTTTGTAATTTATTTTTATGTCATCGTACTTTTTACATAATTTATTCTTTAAACCAAAGCCGACATTTTAGAATTTTAATAAGATAAGTCAGTCAAATGCAAAGAAAAATAGACATCGCAAACAGGCTCAGGGAGGTGCTTCTCAGCGGTCACTGGATAGCAAATATCAATTTTAAGGAAAATATTGATGGCCTCACCTGGAAACAGGCCACCACCTCAGTGGAGGGTCTCAATTCTATAGCTCTGCTGACATTTCATATCAATTATTACCTGGCAGGATTGCTGCATGTGTTCCACGGCGGTAGCCTCGATATCAGGGATAAATACAGTTTTGACATGCCTCCCATACAATCCGATGAAGACTGGAGCAGACTACGCAATGATTTTTTGGCCAATGCCGAAGCATTTGCCTCCTGGGTGGAAAACATGCCTGACAGCATGCTCGACGACCCTTTTACAGATCCTAAATACGGCAATTACCAGCGAAATATCGAAGGGGTCATAGAGCACAGTTACTATCACCTCGGCCAACTCACTCTCATAAGAAAAATGGTCCTCGCCAGGCACACAAACTAAATTCCCGATATGTCTATCAAAAATCCAAAAGTTGACCTGTATCTTATCGACGGCTGTGGCAGGTGTAAGTACTATGCTACGCCTCAGTGCAAGGTACACGACTGGCGTAATGCCCTTATTGCTCTGCGTTCAGTGGTATTGGAGTGCGGCCTCACAGAGGAGCTCAAGTGGAGCATGCCGGTATATACGGTAGACGACCGCAACATTTTGATGATTGCAGCTTTTAAAGACAATTGTGTGCTCAGTTTTTTCAAAGGTTCTCTGCTGACAGACCCGGCATCTGTGCTCCAAAAGCCCGGAGAAAGCTCCCAGGCAGGACGCTTTTTTAAGTTCACATCGGTAGAGGAGGTTCTGGAACAGGACAATCTGATAAGGCAGTATATTGCTGAAGCCGTGGCCATAGAAAAGTCAGGAGCAAAGGTCGAATTCAAGAAAAATCCCGAACCCATGCCTACAGAACTGGAGCAAAAGCTGGAGGACGACCCCGTGTTTCGGGATGCTTTTTATAGACTTACTCCGGGTAGGCAAAGGGGCTATATTCTCTTTTTTTCGCAACCCAAACAGTCCGCTACCAGGATGTCCAGAATTGAAAAATGTACCCCCAGGATCTTTGAAGGCAAAGGAATGCATGATTACTGATTGCTCTGGGGCCTATTCAATTCACAGTGAATAAATTTATTAACAATTCTTATGAGAGCATAAGCAATTTTGAGGCCTTTCGGCACAACAAAACACCCTTCTTTCCTCTTTAAAATATGATAATTTATCGGCTGTGGCCAATTGTCATGGTTATGGTTTTGTTTTCCGATTTAAAATTTTAAAACGCGGAGACTCAGATAAGTTTTACAGAATTAACCACTTGAAAATTAGATTGTATGGATAACCACAACGGAACGGGAGGAAAATGTCCCGTACATCACGGACCTGTCAGCCAGGCGGCAGGGGGAGGCACCACTTTAAAGGATTGGTGGCCCAATAAACTAAATCTTGGCATTTTGAGGCAGCATTCGTCTCTGTCCGATCCCATGGATAAAGATTTTGACTATGCCGAAGAATTTAAAAAGCTCGACTACTATGGTCTTAAAAAAGACCTTGAAAAGCTGATGACCGATTCACAGGACTGGTGGCCGGCAGATTTCGGACACTATGGCCCGTTTTTTATACGTATGGCCTGGCACAGTGCAGGTACATACCGGGTGAGTGACGGCCGTGGTGGAGGTGGCTCGGGAAGTCAGAGATTTGCTCCGCTCAACAGCTGGCCCGACAACGTAAACCTCGACAAGGCACGTCGTCTGCTTTGGCCCATTAAGCAGAAATATGGTAAAAAAATATCGTGGGCAGATTTGTTTATTCTCACAGGCAATGTTGCCCTTGAATCTATGGGATTTAAAACTTTTGGATTCGGAGGCGGCCGCGAAGATATCTGGGAACCTGAGCAGGATATTTACTGGGGTTCCGAAAAAGAGTGGCTGGACGACAAGAGGTATTCTGGCGAAAGAGACTTGGAAAATCCTCTGGCCGCTGTTCAGATGGGACTCATCTACGTAAATCCCGAAGGGCCCAATGGAAACCCTGATCCTGTTGCTGCGGCAAAGGATATCAGGGAGACCTTTGGCAGGATGGCCATGAACGACGAGGAAACCGTGGCACTCATTGCAGGTGGACATACCTTTGGCAAAGCCCACGGTGCAGCCCTGGCTTCTAACCTTGAAGCCGACCCCGAAGCTGCACCTGTTGAAGAGCAGGGCTTCGGATGGCACAACAGGTATGGCAGCGGCAAAGGCGGAGATACCATCACCTCAGGCCTTGAAGTGACATGGACCACCACTCCCACTAAATGGGGAAACAACTTTTTTGAAAATCTTTTCGGCTTCGAGTGGGAATTGTTTAAGAGCCCGGCAGGGGCACATCAATGGAGACCCAAAAACGGGGCAGGTGCCGGCATGATACCTGATGCTCACGACCCCGCCAAAAAACACGTGCCTACCATGCTGACAACTGACTTGTCACTCAGGTTCGACCCTGCATACGAAAAGATCTCCCAAAGGTTTCTGGAAAATCCCGGTCAATTTGCGGATGCCTTCGCCAGGGCATGGTATAAGCTGACACACAGGGACATGGGACCGATACAAAGATATCTCGGACCCGAAGTGCCAAAGGAAATCCTCATCTGGCAGGACCCGGTACCAGCTGCGGGTTACAAACTAATAAACCAGTCAGACGCCTCAGCCCTTAAATCGGAAATCCTTTCTTCAGGACTTTCAGTGTCTGAGTTGGTGTCAGCAGCTTGGGCTTCCGCCTCTACTTTCAGAGGTTCTGACATGAGGGGTGGCGCCAATGGAGCCCGCATCCGACTCGAACCACAGAGAAGCTGGGCGGTCAACAACCCACCACAGCTGACCAAAGTTTTGGGTGTCCTGGAGGGCATTCAGACAAAGTTTAACGGTAGCCAGGCTGACGGCAAAAGGATATCTATGGCAGACATGATTGTTCTGGCAGGATGTGCAGCTGTAGAACTTGCCGCCGACAAAGGCGGTCATAAAGTGAATGTGCCCTTTACACCCGGACGCACCGATGCCACACAGGAACAAACCGATGTCGAGTCTTTTGCTTATCTCGAGCCTGAAGCGGATGGATTCAGAAATTACCTCAAAAAACGATACTCTGTTCCCGCCGAGGAAATGCTCGTGGACAAAGCCCAGCTGTTAAAGCTCACCGCTCCAGAAATGACTGTTCTTGTAGGAGGACTACGTGCACTCAATGCCAACTATGACCACTCCGGCCTCGGTGTGTTTACGGCAAATCCCGGCACGCTGACCAATGACTTTTTTGTCCACCTGCTCGACATGGGTACAGTATGGGCTCCTGAGGGCAGTAACGAAGTGTATACAGGACGCGACAGGAAGACTGGTGCCAAAAAGTGGACCGCCAGCAGGGTAGACCTCATTTTTGGCTCCAACTCAGAGTTGAGAGCCATAGCGGAGGTGTACGCATGCAGCGATTCCGGTGAGAAATTTGTCCGTGATTTTGTAGCAGCATGGACCAAGGTCATGAACCTCGACAGGTACGACCTAAAAAACTGATGCGACAGGCTCGTATTGCTTTAGCTGAGCCTGGCAAATAAATATGTCTTTAAAGGCAGCCCAATTTATTAAAGGGCTGCCTTTTTTATACTCTAATTTATATTTAGGCCGGCTGACAAAGTATGGGAAGGAATCAAAGGAAGGGTATAAAAAATGCCTGGACCATAATGTGCAGCCAAATTGATTTGGCTGAAACTATCATCCTGATAACCACCAAAAGTGCTTTTTGAAGAGGCCACACAATTTTCCGCTCGAGCCGCTCGGGCTTTTACTTTTTTCCTATAGCTGAAAAAATTAA
>JAKQGD010000377.1 GCA_029573365.1 Bacteroidota bacterium
AGAACAACGTGCAGGGAGCTGCAGACATGGGTTGTCAGCCACATCAGGGAGCAGGTTACTTCAATGCTTACGACCCTGAAATCAACAAATCATACGAAAAACATTATGGTACGAACATACCCTTGTCCAAGGGTTACAAGATACCGGAAATGTTTGATGCCAGCATCGACGGCAAGCTCAAGGCCCTTTGGCTTATGGGTGAAGACGTTGTACAAACAGACCCCAATACACAGAAGGTCATCAAAGCCATGGAAAACCTCGATCTGCTGGTGGTCCAGGAACTGTTCCTGACCGAAACGGCAAAGTACGCCACCGTCATCCTGCCGGGAGCGTCCTTCCTCGAGAAGAGCGGTACCTATACCAACGGAGAGCGTAGGATACAACGGGTACAAAAAGTGGTGGAACCCTTGCCGGGTACCAAAGCCGACGGACAGATCATCTGCGACATCATGAATGTCATGGGCTTTGACCAAGTGGACTATGACCCGGCTGAGATCCTCAAAGAAATCTCTGCCATCGTTCCGTTTTTTGCAGGAGTCACTTGGGACAACCTCGGTCCTCTGGGGCTGCAATGGCCGGTGGCTCAGGGTGGCATCGATACCAAGATCCTCCATACAGAATCCTTTAAACGTGGCAAGGGCAAGTTCCATTATTTTGACTGGAAAGAAAGCCCTGAGCTCTTAGAACACGGCAAGGACTACCCTTACATCATTACGACCAACCGCGAACTCGAGCACTACAATGCAGGCACCATGACACGCAGAACCAAAAACGTAAAAATTCTGACAGAAGATGTGCTCATGATCCATCCTGACGATGCGGCAAAACACGGCATAGCTGAGGGCGATATGGTGTGTGTGGAGTCCGCACGCGGCAAAGTAGACATCAAAGCCAGGATAACGGACGAGGTGAGACCGGGAGTCCTGAGCAGCACCTTCCACTTTCCGGAGATTATGCTAAATATGATCACTTCAGATGTACACGACACAGAGGCCAAATGCCCTGAATACAAGGTCGTGGCTGTAAGGATCCGTAAAAGCAAAGGCAAGTACAAGGATAAGGCGGCCAATGTTGTATAAATATTTGTCGTTTAGTCAGTCAGAAAGGGTATGAATCCCCACGTAGAAGCACTTCACAAAATGGCGGCTCGCAGACATCGGTTTATCATAGGCCTGATGTCGGGTACGTCACTTGATGGGCTCGATATTGCTTATTGCAAAGTCACCGGCTCAGGTACGGATACAGGCGTCGAGTTGCACGCCTTCAGAACGATTCCATATCTACCGGAAGACAAAAAACTGATTAGAAAGGTGTTTGCACAAAAACGGGTGGACCTGGCTTACCTAACCTTACTGCATAGATATATAGCTTCCAGACATGCAGCCATGGTCAACCGGTTTTTATTTGACCACAACATTGTCAGATCTAGGGTCGATCTCATAGCCAGCCACGGACAGACCATCATGCATGTGCCTCATGGCGAAATAGCAGGACACCCTTATAACGCCACCTTACAAATAGGCGACGGAGACCAGATGGCTGTAAGTACCGGCATCATTACAGTTTCTGGCTTCCGTCAAAAACATGTCGCTACTGGCGGACAGGGGGCACCACTGGCATTGTACGGAGATTATCTGTTGTGCTCCGATGCCTCAGAAAACAGGGTCCTCCTCAACATAGGAGGTATATCCAACTTTACGTATTTGCCTGCCGGAGCAGATCCGCGAAAGGTAGTGGTCACGGATACCGGTCCCGGCAACACACTCATGGACACTTATATACAAAAACATCTGGACAGACCCTTTGACGCCGATGCAGCCGTGGCACAGAGTGGCAAGGTGTGGCAACCCCTGCTGGATGCCCTGATGGACCATGTTTTTTTTAAGACCTCGTTTCCCAGGACCACAGGCCCCGAACTGTTCAATCCGGATTACCTTACCGATGCTCTACAAAGGTCCGGAAGCACACTGAGTCATGAGGACATGCTTTGTACCCTTAACCGCTTTACAGCGGAATCGATAGCCCGTGCCATAAAGGCAGTGGCAGTCACAGACAAGCTCCACGTGTATGTCAGCGGCGGAGGGTATTACAATCCCTTGCTGATGCACAACCTCGAGACATTGTTGCCGGGCTCGGTTGTACAGGGCACAGAGGCACTGGGCATCCCACCCGATGCCAAGGAGGCAGTATTGTTTGCTGTCCTGGCCAATGAAGCTGTGGCGGCTTCGGCGGCACCTGATTTTGGCAGAAAAGAAATGCCAGCTGTAGCCATGGGCAAGATATCATTTCCCTCCTGATGCACTGTGGTGCAACACAGAGCGTAAAATTGTACCCTAAATATTTGTTTAAGAACTCACGAATCACTTAATTTGCGGCATAATTCAGAAAACAGTATTAGAAATGTCACAAATTGCAGAAAAAGTCAAGAAAATCATCGTTGACAAATTGGGCGTCGATGAGTCTGAGGTAACTCACGAAGCAAGCTTTACCAATGATCTGGGAGCTGATTCACTTGATACAGTGGAACTTATCATGGAATTCGAAAAGGAATTTGATGTATCTATCCCTGACGATCAGGCAGAAAAAATTCAGACAGTTGGCCAGGCCATAGAGTTTCTTGAGGCAGCAAAAGCCTGATAAAAACGTTTTAAAAAGCAATATAATCCACAAAGACATCGGTTTTTGTGGATTTTTTATTTTATGCCCTGGGGTTTACTGCAAATGTTACTTACACTGCGGAGAAGAAGAGAGGCTATCTGACGAGAATTACCGGATTTATAAGCCTGTACTTTGAACATCACATGGAGACCAAGGTAATCAGATACACCAACTCTTAAAATATTGAGTGGTATGGTTATTGGCTGATGCATGACTCACTGTCTCACCACCCCTGAGATTATAAACTTTTGCTTTTTGTATGGTGCATTAAAAAAAAATGCAGACTTTTGTTTCAATTTTTAATACCGACGTATGAGACGAGTTGTAATTACAGGTCTTGGAGCCCTCACGCCCATTGGCAATACATATTCGGAGTATGTAAGTGGGCTTAAAGCCGGTAAAAGCGGTGCAGGCCCCATTACCAAGTTCGACCCCGAACTGTTCAAGGTGAGATTTGCTTGTGAAATCAAGGATTTTGACATTGAAAAATTTATGCCCCGTAAGGACGCCCGGAGGCTTGATAGCTTTGCACAATACGCCATGGTGACAGCCGATGAAGCGATTCTGATGTCAGGTCTGGATATGGAAAAAGTCGACCATGACAGAGTAGGCGTCATCTGGGGTACAGGCATAGGAGGTTTTGAGACGACAGAACACGATATCACCGAGGCGGCAGGATGGGCAGGTGAGCCAAGATACAGCCCCTTTCTCATACCCAAACTTATTGGAGATATAGCCCCCGGCCAGATATCCATCAAGTACGGTTTCCGTGGTGTCAATTTCGGAACGGTATCAGCATGTGCTTCTTCTACCCATGCCATCATCTCATCCTTCGACAACATCAGGCTCGGCAGGGCAGATGTAGTGGTCACCGGTGGGTCAGAAGCAGCAGTGGTCAAAGCAAGCGTAGGAGGTTTTTCGGCCATGAAGGCCATGTCCGAGAGGAATGACGACCCAATGACCGCCAGCAGGCCTTTTGACAAAGACCGAGATGGGTTTGTTCTCGGCGAAGGTGCCGGTGCCCTTATACTCGAAGAGCTGGAACACGCCAAAAGACGAGGTGCCGTCATCTATGGTGAGCTGATAGGAACAGGCATGACAGCAGACGCCTACCACATGACAGCACCACACCCCGAGGGACTGGGAGCTAAAAATGTCATGTCCAGTGCCATCAGAGATGCAGGCATCCAGCCCGCAGAAGTAGAATACGTAAATGTTCACGGCACCTCCACGCCATTGGGCGACATAGCCGAGGTAAAGGCCATACAGGCGGTTTTTGGTGACGCAGCCTACAAGCTCAATATCTCCAGTACAAAATCCATGACGGGGCATCTGCTGGGTGGAGCAGGGGCCGTAGAAGCCCTGGCCTGTGTAGCCGCTATTAACGAAGGTTTTATACCACCCACCATCAATCATTTTACCGACGATCCCGACTTTGATCCCAGACTCAACTTTACATTTAACGAAGCTCAGGAACGAAAAATAAACGTCGCCCTCTCCAATACTTTCGGATTTGGCGGTCACAATGCATCAGTTATCATAAAAAGATTTATCGGCTAGTTTTGGACATCATAAGGCGTTTTTATAATCTGTATATTTCCGAAGACAAGGACCTTACAGTAAGGCTGCGTCCCATTTTGGGATTTACACCTGCCAGGCTGTCATTGTTCAAAACCGCCTTTTACCACAAATCGATGACCAATGAAACTCCCGGCAAAGCCACCAACGAAAGATTGGAATACCTGGGAGATGCCATCCTTTCCACTATAGTGGCCGAATACCTTTTTAAAAAATACCCAAACAAAGACGAAGGCTTCCTGACCAAGATGCGTAGCAAAATCGTCAAGCGGCAAACCCTCAATGAAATAGCCGACAATATGGGCCTCGATGTCATCCTGTCAGAATACAGCATGGGCAAGATGAGCTCCTCTATGCTCGGTAATGCACTCGAAGCCCTGGTCGGAGCCATTTATATCGAATTCGGCTACGAACGCACCAAAAACTATGTCATCCGCAATATCCTGATGAAATACCTCGACATCGCCGAACTGGAGACCAGAGACGACAATCACAAATCCCAGTTGCTGGAGTGGTGCCAGAAAAACGGTAAAGAAGTAGGATTCATAACCCTGGCCAAATTTAAACTCGACAAAAGAGACTGTTTTAAAGTAGCAGTGGTCATCGATGGACAGGAGGTTTCGACATCCGAAGATTTCAATAAAAAGTCAGCCGAACAGGCCGCTGCAAGCAAGGCCATGGAAAAGCTCAATATCCAGTATACAGTTACTTCATAGCCATGGATTCTTTGACACAGATGGTCCTTGGAGCTGCCATGGGCGAGGCGGCTCTGGGTAAAAAAATAGGAAACCGTGCCATGGTATGGGGAGCCATAGCGGGTACCATACCCGACCTCGACGTCCTGTCCAATATATGGATGGAGCCGGTGCAGTCGCTGGCTTTTCACAGAGGATATACCCATTCAGCACTGGTCTGTACACTTCTTGCTTTTGTATTGGGTTTCCTTGTACACCGCATGTACAGACTCCCGCATCATAAGTGGTTTGGCATAGTAGGTTGGAGTTTGCTGGCGGCTCTTGTTGCCGGCAGCATCGCTTTTCTGGGACAGAAAACAATACTTAAAGCGAGCATCGCTCTGGGCATCATAGCCATGACAGGATGGATTATCCGACGCCGCTACACCAGGCAAGCTTACGACACACCTTCGGCAGGTGTTATGGAGTGGATATGGTTGTTTTTTCTGGCCCTTGTCACACATCCTGTGCTGGACTGTTTTACCACATACGGCACTCAGATACTGCTTCCGTTTTCAGACAAAAGGGTGGCATTCAACAATATTTCTGTAGCTGATCCCGCATATACCCTGCCATTTTTGACATGTCTCATCTTCGCCATGTTTTATCCCAAATCGGACACGCGACGCCGCATCTGGAACCGCCGCGGACTCATCATCAGCTCGGTCTACATGCTCTTTACCATATGGAATAAAACCCGGATAAATACCATTTTCGAAAATTCCCTGGCACGACAGAATGTTGCTTATACCAGATATATGACCACGCCCACCATCCTGAATAATGTCTTGTGGAGTGGTATCGCCGAGACGGACAGTGCTTATTATTATGGTGCATATTCATTTTTTGATGCCGAAAAAGAGTTTCGTTTGAAGACGATTCCTAAGGACAGAGACCCCATTGGAGATGCTGCAGAAAATGACCCCACCATGAAAATTATGAGGTGGTTTAGTGACGGCTATTATGTGGTAAAACAAAATGACGCCACCCATTTCGAATATCTCGACCTGCGTTTCGGTACCTTCCGCACACGCCGCGATCAGCCGGACCAGTTCGTATTCAGGTTTAACCTCGAAAAGAGGCCCGATGGCAGTTTCTACCTTAAAGATCAGGGCGAAAGACCCCGGGACGCCGATTTCTCGGAAGCCTTTCCTTTGCTCTGGAATAGAATCAAAGGCAGTATCTGATTTTAACCGGTCCTTATGGAACAGGCCTATACCCTTTTGCTACAGGAAAGCCGTGACCGGCGAAAACAAACGAACGCTTTCCTCATCTCCCTCAAAAAGTCTGCTGGAAAAGAGCTGTTGCCCATACTCAGAGAGGCACATACTAAAGCATTCAGTGAGGTCAGTTGCCTGGCTTGTGCCAATTGCTGCAAGACGAGCCCGCCCCTGGTTACAGCTGAGGACATTTCCAGAATTTCCAGACATTTGGGCTTGACCCAAAAGGAGTTTTCCGCACGTTATGTTTTAAAAGATGTCAATGGCGAATTATCATTTGCCACCGTACCTTGTCGTTTTTTGGCCGATGACAACTACTGCACCATCTACGAAGTACGGCCGCAGTCGTGCCGCAGGTATCCGCACACT
>JAKQGD010000407.1 GCA_029573365.1 Bacteroidota bacterium
TTGACCCTCCACCAAAACCACCTCAGGATAAACAGCAGCCCAGTGCCCGCACCTATCTGCAACAGGATGTTAAAAGCTTCCAGTGCACTAGACAGGGCCAGCGAAAGGAATGCCGCCAGCACCATGAGCACCACCGTAGAAATACGGCCTACAGCTACCTGTTCTTTTTCCGTGGCTTCGGGCTTGACAAATCTTTTGTAAAAATCGTTGACCACATAAGAGCTCCCCCAGTTGAGGTGTGTGCTTATGGTCGACATCAAAGCGGCAATCAGAGAGGCAATGACCACACCCAGCAGCCCGGCAGGAAGGAAAGACATCATGGCCGGAAACGCCAGGTCGTCCTTGACAAAGGAAGGATCTACATTGGGAAACTTCGCGGCTATGTCGCTTACATTTGGAAACATGATGATCGATGCCAACGCTATCAGTATCCACGGCCAGGGCCTGAGGGCATAATGTGCCACATTAAACAGCAGGGTGGCCGTCACTGCATTTTTTTCGTCGCGGGCACTAAGCATCCTCTGTGCTATATATCCTCCCCCACCCGGCTCGGCACCGGGATACCAAACACTCCACCACTGCACAGCCAGAGGTATAATCATCAGCGGCACCATCACTTCCATGTTGTTAAAGTCTGGCACAAAAGCTAGTTTTTCCGATAGCTCAGGGCGGCTGATGAGTTGTGCCAGACCCCCTATTTCAGGCATATTGACAATATACACAGAAGCCCACACCATGCCCGCCATGGCTATGACAAACTGCAGGAAATCGGTATATATTACGCCTTTAAATCCACCAACAGACGAATATATTACAGTTATAATAGATACTATAACCACGGTTTTCATTGGCGAAAGCCCCATAAGCACCCCCGCTATCTTGATGCCTGCCAGCATGACCGTAGCCATGATCATCACATTAAAAAACACACCCAGATATATGGCTCTAAACCCGCGGAGAAACCTCGCTTCCGGCCCGCTGTACCGCAGCTCATAAAACTCCAGGTCTGTCGTGATGCCAGACCTTCGCCACAGCCGTGCATAAACAAATACCGTCAGCATGCCCGTAAGCAAGAATGCCCACCAGGCCCAGTTGCCGGCCACACCGTTTTTACGCACGATGTCTGTGACCAGGTTAGGAGTATCCGCCGAAAAAGTTGTAGCTACCATGGAGACACCCAAGAGCCACCACGACATAGATCTTCCCCCCAGAAAAAATTCGCTGCTGCTCTGCCCCGCCGACCGGCTAAACAAAAGGCCTGTGGCCAGAGTTACCGCAAAAAACAGGAAAATAACGACCCAGTCTATGGTTACCAGCTGCATGTCTCAGTGTGTTTTGATTGTCGTAAAGATAGCTTTTTTTCCGTATAGCAACGAGTAGAAATGTATCCTCCATAGATTTGTCCCTGCGTGGAT
>JAKQGD010000416.1 GCA_029573365.1 Bacteroidota bacterium
ATGATCCTGATTAGTGAGGTTTTTCCTGCCCCGTTGGGTCCCAGCAGGCCAAAAATGGATCCTGACTTTACGTCAAAACTGACATCATTTACTGCAATCTGGTCTGAGTATGCTTTTACAACATTGCGGAGGGTCAATACTTTCTGGTCCATATCCGGTTTGACTGGTTGCCTACAAAGATAAATATATTCTGATTTTTACAGCATTATTTCGGACCAAGCGATACAAACCGGCGACCATTGGTTAGCCTGCCTCGAGAAAAGTGCTTTTTATAATTTACTTGTCCATCGAGGCGATAAGCAGGTTAAGGATGCCTGCAGCAGCATCAGAGATGATGGTGCCGGGGCCAAAAACCGCAGCTACTCCCTGGTCAAACAAGAACTGGTAATCCTGAGGAGGAATAACTCCACCTACGACCACCATGATGTCGTCTCTGCCGAGATCCCTGAGTGCATTGATTGTTTCCGGCACGAGGGTCATATGACCAGCCGCCAGAGATGAGATGCCCAGAATGTGGACATCGTTTTCGACAGCTAGCTTTGCCGCCTCTTCAGGGGTTTGGAACAGTGGTCCCATGTCGACATCGAATCCCAGATCGGCAAAACTCGATGCTATAATATGGGCTCCCCGGTCATGGCCATCCTGCCCAAGCTTGGCCACCATGATGCGGGGCCGCCTGCCCTCAAGGGTTGCAAATTTGTCTGATAACTCCTTCGCTTTTCTGAATTTTTCGTCCATTTTTATTTCCTTGGAATATATGCCTGTGACAGTCTTGCTCACAGCCGTAAACCTGCCAAATACCGTTTCCATGGCCGCGGAAATTTCTCCCAGCGTGGCCCTGTGCCTGGCAGCTTCTATGGCCAATGCCAGCAGGTTGCACTGACCTCCGGAAGCACATGATGTGATAGCGTCAAGACTTTGTCTGACCTTTTGGTTGTCTCTTGTCGCTTTTAGGGTGTTTATTTTTTGTATCTGGCCATTCCTTACTGCGGTATTGTCGACTTTAAGAATGTCCAGATCACCTGAACCGGTGTGCTCAAAAAGGTT
>JAKQGD010000429.1 GCA_029573365.1 Bacteroidota bacterium
CAGGGTAAGTTTTATGCCCGCGTGAAGTTTAAAGTGACCAATCCGAAATCAGACTTTTTTATCATCAAGATCAATGGTGTGGTGTTTGATACCCTGCCATACGGTCAGGATCTGTACGAAGTGGGTCCATTGGCCGGCGACTGCCAGACGCTGTATCATTTCCTGGTGCGTGACCTGCACGGCGATTGTGCCGATGACTATGCATGGCAGGAACCTGTCTGTTGCAATGGTGAAGACTGTCACCTGACGGACTTGCTGGTGACTCCCTCAGCCTGCAACGCCCAGGGCAAATTTTATGCCCGTGTGAAGTTTAAAGTGACCAATCCGAAATCAGACTTTTTTGTCATCAAGATCAATGGTGTGGTGTTTGATACCCTGCCATACGGTCAGGATCTGTACGAAGTGGGTCCATTGGCCGGCGACTGCCAGACGCTGTATCACTTCCTGGTGCGTGACCTGCACGGCGACTGTGCAGACGACTATGCGTGGCAGGAACCGGTGTGCTGTAATACAGAGTGTCATCTGACCAATCCACTGGTGACCATCCTTCCATGTCATTGGCAAGCAGAAAATCCGGAAATTAAAAAATTTGACATCAAAATAAACTTTAACCACACGGGCAATACCAGCCTCTTTAAAGTCAAGGCTGGTGGCGTGGTTTATGGACCGTTTATGTACGGCAGTCTGCCTGTGGTCATCGAAAACCTCAACGAAAAGACAGCATACGAAATCGTGATCTGGGATACCGTAAAGGAAAGCTGCCGTCTGGTCATCAATCTTCCGGCCATTGAATGCTCTACCGCCACCTCAGATCTTTGGGACGAAAAATTTGGACTTCGTACCGGTGATAATGAGGTTGCTTTCGACCTTCCTGAATCCTGGCTTCCTTCTTTGGTTTTTGTGACTGATATGACAGGACGAGAGGTGTACAGGACCGAAGGAAACTCAAAAATGAACATTCCTACGGGTACTCTGACCCCTGGACTTTATATCATACAGGTTCTTTCAGGCAACAGGATCGTCACCAGGAAGTTTTTCAGGCACTGATTTACGGAAGCGGCTTGATTATCTGCATGGCTTTTGTTTTGACATTTAGGATTCAAATCATAATGCCGGGAGGATTTGTTTATGTAATGGCTTACCCTCATGCAGTGTTGTACGCTTAAAACCTCGATTGAATGACACAGAATTCAAGTTTTAAAAGTATTACTATCTTTTGTTTGACATTTTTTATCGTATTAGTATGTTCCTGTAATAACTTAGGTCAAAAACAGTTAGTCGATTCAAAATCTGAAACGACAGGTCTAAAGTACACTTCAGGGGTTCGTTCCATTTTGGAAGACAGCAAAGGAAACATTTGGTTTGGTAGCCACAACGAAGGGGTCTGTATGCTCCAAAACGGGAATTTCCAGTATTTTACCACCGAAAACGGATTAAGCAACAACCAGGTGAGGAGTATCTATGAAGATAAAAATGGATTGGTCTGGTTTGAATGTGGATTTGGATTAAGCACGTACGATGGTAAGGAAATGACCATTGTACAGAAGAGGGATTATAATTCGGAAAACGAGTGGACATTTAATGAAAGTGATCTTTGGTTTAAAGGCGATGAAACCATTGGGCACAATTTTCTGGAAGCTGTTCCGGGAGTATATCAATACGATGGAGATAATCTCCGATACCGCACCTTTCCGATAAAACCCGAGGGAGGGCAGCTGAATAGCTATTCGATTTCCACACCTTTTGTCAGGAGTAAAAATGGTATGGTCTGGTTCGGTACGTATAATGCATTGATAAGCTACGACGGAAAGAAATTTAAGATATTTG
>JAKQGD010000434.1 GCA_029573365.1 Bacteroidota bacterium
CTTATTGTGGACGAGTCAGGAGATCTTTGGCCTTATGAAGAAGGATGCCTGAGCATTCCACATATAAGAGGTGATGTAGAACGTCTTCAAAAAGTGAGGATACGCTATATGGATGAGAATTTTGTCGCCCGCGAAGAAATATACGAAGGCATCAATGCGAGGGTCATCCAGCACGAGTATGACCATATTGAAGGCGTACTTTTTGTGGAAAAACTCAAGCCACTGAAAAAAAAGCTGATCCAGAGAAAACTCAATGATATCAGGACCGGTAAGGTTTCGGCCGATTATAAACTTAAGTTTGCAAGGCTTTGATATCGTTTATCCTATTTCCTTCCGAAATCTGCAGGATTTTCTCCCCATCTTTCTGTTTCCCATTTTAGGATAGGGTTTCTTACAGGATGTGTACTGAGCCACTGTTCTGCCCTTTCTAAGAGTTCGAACAATTGGCCGTTTCGGGCCGTCCTTTCCAGTTGGGTTTTGGCTTTGCCGGCTTTGACCCAGCCTATGGCGATTTTCGAATCAGAATAAACCACCGTGGTTTTCTTTTCCATTTTTTTCAGCAGTGCCAGGGCGTGTACGAGAGCAAGAAACTCGCCTATGTTATTGGTTCCACCTTCAAAGGGCCCCTGGTAAAAGATTTTTTCCTTTGTTACGGTAACCACACCCTGATATTCCATCCTGCCGGGATTACCACTGCAGGCGGCATCCACGCTTATACTGTCAGCAACGATAGATGAGCGGGATACTGATTTTGGTTTGGTTTTTTGTGAGTCACCTTTGGCGATGTGGGCAGAAAACGGACCGGCAAATGCTCTTTCTGCTTCAGCCTTGCTGTCAAATGCCTTGTATTTCGCAGCAGCAAAGCCGTGCGTCTGTTTCAAACATGCTTCCCAGGAATCATAGATGCCGGGGGTATGTCCTGTCCAAACGACATAATATTTTTGTTTCTTTGCCACAGATTATTGATCACATGTCATAAAGCACAAATGTAATGCTTACCGATACGCATGCACACATATACGCAGAAGATTTTGCAGAAGACCTGGATAACATGCTGTTACGGGCCCGTGAAGCGGGCGTTACCGACATCTATATGCCCAATATTGACAGTACTTCCCTTCCGGCGATGCTTGCTTTGGCGGCACGTCATGATTGGTGTCACCCTATGATGGGCCTGCACCCATGCCATGTCAAAGAGAATTATAAAGCAGAACTGAACATTGTGGAGCAGGAACTGGCCAAGGGAGGGTACTGTGGGGTAGGTGAGGTAGGAATAGACCATTATTGGGATAAAACCTTTATTTCAGAGCAGGAGGAAGCTTTCAGATGGCAGGTTGCGGCAGCCCGTGAAGCCCGCCTTCCTGTAATTATACATTCCAGGGAGTCACTAGATCTCACCATTGCCATCATCCAGGAGATGCAGGATGGCAGGCTTAGTGGAATATTTCATTGTTTCAATGGAACTCAAGATCAGGGCCGCCGGATCATGGACTCTGGATTTTTAATGGGTATAGGAGGAGTGATTACCTATAAAAATGCGGGAGTAGACAAGGTGGTATCTACGCTACCTTTGGACAGCATGGTGCTGGAGACAGATTCACCTTACCTCAGTCCAGTCCCGTACAGGGGAAAACGCAATGAATCAGCCTATGTCGCTCTGGTGGCACAAAAATTAGCCGAATTGCTGGAGATCAGTACTGACACTGTCGCAATGGTGACCACAGAAAATGCTGCACGGCTTTTTGGCAGATAAGCCTTTACTGTCACAAAAATGTCAAATTTTAATGCAGGGCTTCATTGCTGTTTAAATAGTTAAAAACCCACGCACCATTACTACTTGCCGTGACATCTTTAAATCAGGAATACCGTTTGTTGGGAAGGTGTAAAGTGAGGCTTTAATTTTTTGTTAACATTATTTAAACTCTATAATCTTTATTGTCAATTATTAATATATTATTGAAATATTAATAGGTTAAAAACATTTTGTATTTAGTGTTAATTTTACAACATTTGCGTGATTGGAGAGTTGTCCGAGTGGTTTAAGGAGCACGCCTGGAAAGTGTGTATACCTCAAAAGGGTATCGAGGGTTCGAATCCCTCACTCTCCGCAAAAAATAATGAAGATTATTAGGTGTTGTCAATATTTTTTTAATTTTAACCTTTCATTCAAAATTTTAAAACTTTTTAAAATATTAAATTAACAAATCATGCGAAAACTTTTATTTCTAATCGGAGTATTTATGATTGCTTCTTATATGGGGGCTTTTGATGTAGTGGCTCAGGCAGCTGATACTGTCAAGGCTGCAGCAGACACAGCCATGTCTGCCGGAGCAGCTGTTGTAGAGGATGCATCGGCAGCTGTTACCTCAGCTGCGGCTGAAGCCGACAAGCCAGGAGCTTTCCAGGTATTAAAGGAAAAGTTTATCGAAGGAGACTGGGTCTGGATGACTCCGGTACTTGCTTGTATGATCTTTGGACTTGCTTTTTGTATTGAGAGAATCATCACTCTTAATATAGCGTCCGCAAATACTGACCTTCTTATCAGCAAAATCGACGACAGATTGTCAGCAGGTGATCTGGAAGGTGCAAAGGACGTCGCCAAGGCAACTCCCGGCCCGGCAGCCAGCGTGATCTACGAAGGCCTCAGAAACACTGCAGGAGGCCCTGAGGCAGTTGAAAAGGCTATTGTATCTTACGGCTCGGTTCAGATGTCGCACCTGGAAAAAGGACTTGTATGGATTTCTCTGTTTATCGCACTTGCACCGATGCTCGGATTCCTCGGTACGGTTGTAGGTATGATCCAGGCCTTTGACAAGATCCAGGCTGCGGGTGATATTTCTCCCACAGTAGTTGCCGGTGGTATCAAGGTAGCCCTTCTTACTACGGTATTCGGTCTTATTGTAGCCATCATCCTGCAAATATTTTATAACTATATCGTATCAAAGGTGGATGACATCACTACTAAAATGGAAGAATCATCCATAGGACTGGTGGAAACCATGATGCGTAACAAGACTTTTAAATAATTAATTACCTTTAAAATCGGTATAAATGAACGGATTATATAAGGCCCTGGTAAAACATGGCGATGCTATAGCTGTTGGGTTTAGTGTACTCATGGTTATACTGTTTGCCCTAAGTGTTTATTTTGGGGCCAAAAGCGGAGGTTATGAATTAAGTTCTTTGACTGAGAGAACAGACTTAAAGGATGTCAACTGTTTTAACCTTGGATTGTGGAGCATGATCTTCATGGGTTTGATTGCCGTACTCCTTATGTTAGGAGGTGTCATCTGGGATTTATTTAGAAACTTCAAGTCAGGCTCTAAGACCATCATCGGATTTGGTGGTATGATCTTGTTGTTCATCATCCTGTTTTTTACATCGTCCCATGACACCAATGGAAGGTATGCTGCTTACTGGAGCAATCCGGAGTTTCACCTCAGCCAAAACATAAGCAAGTTTATCTCAGCAGGTCTATACACTATGGGTGCGATGGCACTGGTATCCTTTGTACTTATCATTGTATTTGAGGTCAAGGCTTTATTTAAATAATTAAAGCAAAAACAATGGCAAAGAGTAAACACAGGATGAAAAATGAGATCAATGCTGGGTCTATGGCAGATATTGCCTTCCTGCTACTGATCTTTTTTCTCGTCACAACAACGATAGCTGAGGACAAGGGAGTATTGGTCAAGTTGCCAGCCTGGTCTGATGAACCACCACCGGAAATGAAACTGAATACCCGAAATGTGTACTCAGTGCTGGTAAACGCACAGAATCAGCTTCTGGTAAGAGGTGAACAAATGCAAATCCATGACCTTAAGCACAATACCAAGATATTTATTGCCAACCCTGAAAGGAGGGAGGACATGTCTGAAAATCCTCAGAAAGCCATCATCTCCATAAAAAATGACAGGGGCACCAAGTACAATACCTATCTTGAAGTGTACAACGAACTTAAGGCAGCATACAACGAGTTGTGGGAGGAGGCAGCCATGGCTAAACATGGCAAGAACCTTGACCAGCTCAAACCTTCACAGGTTAAGGAAATTAAAGATGCCATACCTCTGGTTATATCAGAAGCCGAACCTACCAAGTTTGGAGAAGAGAAATAACCTTTTGATTCATTGACATAAAACATTAAACCATGTCAAAATTTAAAAAGAAACAAGGGAACACGACACCGGGGATTTCTACAGCATCTCTACCGGACATTGTATTCATGCTTTTGTTTTTCTTTATGGTGGTCACCAAGATGAGGGAAACTGAGCTCATGGTTACAGTCAATACACCACGGGCTTCTGAGTTGACCAAGCTCGAAAAAAAGACTCTTGTCAACTTTATTTTGATAGGCCGCCCTACGGAAAAATACAAACTGAAAGTAGGAACCAAGCCGCAGATACAGCTGGGTGATAAGTTTGCCACCACTGATGATATACCGTTGTTTCTGGAGAAACATAAGATTTCAGTGCCTGAGTCTCAGAGGCAATCCATTATCTCTTCTTTGAAGATTGACAAAGATGTGACTATGGGTATCGTCGGAGACGTAAAAACAACACTCAGGAAAGCGGGTCAGCTTAAGGTCAACTATTCAGCCAAAAAGAGAGAAAGAACCGCAGGTTAAAGTTTACGCATTTTCTATATTAAAAAGCCGGTAGCAAAAAAGCCTCCGGCTTTTTTTTTTGCTACAAGGCGGCGGGTCTATTCGTGCCTGCCGGAACATATTTGTATATTTGCACTTACCCATCAGGAAAAACTTTAAAATATACACCCTGAAGTCATGATAGATTTTTGTCATTTGCACAATCATACACAGTATTCGCTTCTGGACGGGGCATCCGAGATATCTGCAATGATGAAAAAAGCAAGTAAAGACGGACAAAAGGCCGTCGCTATCACTGACCATGGCAATATGTTTGGGGTGTTTAAATTTGTCAAAGAGGCTAAAAAAAATGGAATCAAGCCTATCATAGGCTGTGAGTTTTATCTGACGGAAGACAGATTTATTAAAACATTTGAAAAGTCGCGAGGTCAAAAAGACACACGATACCACCAGTTGCTTCTGGCCAAAAACAAAAAAGGCTACGAAAACCTTGTGAAATTGTGTTCTCTCGGGTACACTGAGGGCTTGTACAGCAAGTATCCCCGAATAGACAAATCACTGGTACAGATATACCATGAAGGTCTGATTGCAACCAGCTGCTGCATAGGTGCAGAAATACCGCAGACAATCCTGACCGGCAATATAGAGCTGGCCGAAGAGAGACTCAAATGGTGGCTTGATATTTTTGGTGAGGATTACTACATAGAGCTGCAGCGGCATAGCAATATGGATGACATAGACCATACAGGTATCAGCCAGAAACATATCAACGAAGTCCTGGTAGGTTTTGCTAAAAAGTACAACCTGAAAACCATAGCCACCAATGACTGCCATTATCTGGATAAGGAAGACCACATTCCGCATGATATCCTGTTGTGTGTAAATACTGGTTCGTTGCTGCAGGACAGCGGTAGATTTAAATTTTCAGGTCCGGATTATTATTTTAAGACCCGGGAGGAGATGAATACCCTTTTTTCGGATATGGGGGATGCTCTCCAAAATACGGCAGACATTGCCGATATGGTCGAAACTCTCGACCTCTCCAGGGATATTTTACTACCCGCATTTCCATTGCCGAAAGGCTTTAAAAATCAGGAAGATTATCTGAGACACCTGACCTACGAGGGAGCACGTAAAAGATATGGCAGTATTAATTCCGTGGTGGAAACAAGGATCAATTTCGAGCTCGAAGTCATTATCAAATCTGGCTATTCGGGCTATTTTCTGATAGTTCAGGACTTTACATCTGCTGCCAGGGACATGGGCGTGTCAGTAGGGCCCGGCAGGGGCTCGGCAGCGGGTTCCTGTGTTGCGTACTGCCTGGGTATTACCAATATCGACCCTATAAAATATGACCTTCTTTTCGAGAGGTTTTTAAATCCTGAGCGTGTTTCCATGCCTGATATTGACATAGACTTTGACGATTATGGCAGGGAGAAAGTGATCAACTATGTCATAGACAAGTATGGCAAAAACCAGGTAGCACAGATTGTAACATACAGCACCATGGCCGCCAGGTCGTCGCTGCGAGATGTAGGCAGAGTGATGGATATACCCCTTAATGAGGTAGACCGGGTGGCCAAGACTTTCCCCTCACATCTGACAGCCACCCTGGAAGCCGTACTGGCAGACAAAGGTGTGGACCCCGAACTGTATGAAAATTTAAACTCTGATGACAAGGCTAAAGCCTCAGAGTTCAGAGTAATGGCAAAAGAAAATACGCCTGTAGGCGAAATGATACGCACAGCCCAAAAACTGGAGGGCACAGTCAGAGGTACAGGGATACATGCCTGTGGCATCATTATTACTCCCGACGACATATCCAATTACATACCCGTATCTGTAGCCAAGGACAGCGAACTGCTGGTATCTCAATATGACAACAGTGTGGCAGAGGATGCGGGGCTGTTAAAAATGGACTTTTTAGGTCTCAGGACGCTCACCATCATCAAGGATGCACTCGAAATCATAAAGGAGAGATACGGCCAGGACATAGATATCGACAACATACCTCTGGATGATGAAGCCACGATGGAGCTATTCCAACGGGGAGAAATGGTGGGCATCTTCCAGTACGAATCCAACGGAATGCAGAAGTTTTTGCGTGAGCTCAAGCCCACCAGGCTGGAAGACCTCATTGCCATGAATGCTTTGTTCCGGCCAGGACCTCTGCAGTATATCCCGGATTTTATAGCCCGTAAAAACGGAAAGCAGGAAATTACTTTTGATTTACCCCAGATGGAGGAAATCCTGGCTGAAACATACGGCATCACCGTATATCAGGAGCAGGTAATGTTATTGTCGCAGAAACTGGCCAATTTTTCCAAAGGGGATGCGGACGTACTCAGAAAGGCCATGGGTAAAAAACAAAAGGCGGTTCTGGATAAGATGTTTCCAAAATTTGTGGAGGGCTGTCTGGCCAATGGACATCCAGAAGAAACAGTTAAGAAAATATGGAGTGACTGGGAGGCCTTTGCTTCCTACGCTTTTAATAAATCGCACTCCACGTGTTATGCATTTATTGCTTACCAGACGGCTTACCTCAAAGCCCATTATCCGGCAGCATTTATGGCTTCCGTGCTAAATAACAATACCTCAGATATTTCGAAAATCAATTTTTTCCTCCAGGAAACCAAGCGGATGCGGCTGGAACTTCTGGGGCCTGATATCAATGAAAGCAATATTAAGTTTACGGTCAATGCCAGGGGACAGATACGTTTTGGGCTTGCTGCCCTAAAGGGAGTAGGAGAGGGCCCTGTGATGGAAATCGTGGACGAACGCCGTAAAAATGGTCATTTTGCTGATGAACACGACCTGGTAAGAAGAGTCAGCTTAAGGTCAGTAAATAAAAAATGTCTGGAAAGTATAATTTTAGGAGGGGCTATGGACTCCTTCGAAAACCTGAGCAGGTCTCAGTATTTTGACATGAGCGACGGACGGCAGGAAACATACATAGAGTCTCTCCTCAAGTATGGTGCAAGTTATCAGGCGCAGAAAGAAAGCAGCCAAATGTCACTTTTTGGCGATTCGATGACGAGCTATATAGACACCCCCAAACCGCCATCGGTTCCTGAATGGAACCAGATAGATAAACTGGAAAAGGAAAAGGAGGTAACCGGCTTTTACATCAGTGGCCATCCGCTTGATGACTACCGTCTGGAGTTTACCTATTTTATCAACTGTACGCTAGAAATGGCCAGCCAGACAAATGGAAAATTGCTCAGGCTGGGTGGCATTGTGACAGAAACATTTATTGGCACCAGTCAGAAAGGTACCGGGTATGCCAGGTTTACACTTCAGGACTTTTCGGGGAGTATGCAGTTTAGCATTTTTAACGAAAAATTTGAATCGCACAAGCACCTGATAACTCGAGGCCAGGTCTTATATTTGGAGGGCATCAATGAAAAAAGGTATAACCAGGATGTCTACTATTTTAATGTAAAAGACATAAGGATGCTGGACTCCATAGGCAAAGCGATGACCAAATCAATAACCATAAAAGTACCCGTCAGTGCCCTTGACCAGCGGCTGATTTTTGAACTCGAGACGGTATGTCAGGATAACCCCGGCCCCCACGCCCTAAAAATCCGTATTGTGGACGAAGATCAGCAGGGTATGGATGTGGATATGGTTTCAACAGGGGTGAAGATTAATGCAGATTACAAATTTGTGAACCACATAGAAGAATTGGGTCTTGCTTACAAACTAAATTAATGAAAAAAAAACCTGCCTGAAATTCTTTCACTCCAGACAGGCGGTTCCCATTTACGAATAAAATACGGTCAATGCCGCATTTGCCTTTATGTCAAAGGGAGCGTAACAAGTCCCTGATTTCAGACAGTTTATGTTGCGTAGGTGTCAAGGTAACGACATCTTCGCTTACTTTTACTGCATTTCTTATGCCAAAATAATATTTGTCCCCGCCAAAATCTGATATGGTGATTATTTTTCCTTCTGAGTTTTGACCTGACCTCAGACCTGAAATTCCAAAATCTGATGAATTTCCCTCTCCAAACATTCTTACTGCAGTATTGAGTCCGGTAGGCAGCCAGAAGACCAGCGTATTTGACGAATTAAAACCTGAAGGAAGACTTACTCTTACAGTTGTTGATGCGGATCCATTTTCCGCAAAGTTGCCTATACAATACCATCCTCCCTGTGACGACAAGGTGATCTTAAATCCTGTAACAGTAATCATACCATCTTTGTAGATGATTTCCCATTTTTGAGAATGATAGCCGTCAGCTGGAGATTTTAACTGCTGCCAGGTCGACACCTCATCACCCGGGCTGTAAAACAATCGAAAATCGCCCTGAACATCTTTGGCAGGAATGTAAGCCTGCACCTGTTGTTTCAAAACCAGAGGTTTATTGTCCTTTTCAAAACGTACCCGGAAGACTTTATTGACATCAATAGCGTCATCATTGTATAATAATGAAGGGGCTTTTAGCAGGTCTGATTTATGGCCTGACGCATCGTCAAACAAAACCTTTACCTGGCCTGAGACAGTCGATCCGTTTTCGCTGGCAAGGGCACCTGACGGTATCTCAAAAACTGCTACATCCGGTATGAAAAGTGTGGTGGTCTCAGAATTGTTTACGGTAATTTCATAAAATCTGGCAGTATCAGTGAGCGAGGCAATCATTGTCTCTCTGCTGATGACATAATTCTGATCAGGGATAAAAATTACCTCATCCTTGTGGCATGAATGAAGAGATGTCAATACCAAAATGAGCAGTAAAAATCGATTCACGAACGGGTTATTTGGATTTATGCTGATGTACTGTATTTAGATACCTTAAATCGCCAAAACGCTGCCTGCCTGTTAAAATTTATAACGAAGGCCCGTCGAAATTCCAAATGTATTGAAGCGTTGTGAAAGCGGATATAAATCAGAAGTCAGGCTTTTGGTCTGAAATCTGGCATTGGGTTCTATTAAAAGGTCCATGTTGCCGGTGAGGTGGTAGGCCATAGACAAAGACGCATAGGGTGTGATGCCGACCTGCGACCTGAAAATACCCTGAGGGTCGGTATCCTGCGAAGTAAATTTAACCGGCTTTTCATTGTCCATGTCGAGCATCATGCCTTTTTCACTAAAAGCAAGGTTAACATACAAACCACCAACTGCCGACAGACTCATGCTGCTGTTGGCAAGCAGTGTATATCTCGCCAGCAAAGGCAGGTCAAAGGTTCTGTATTTGTTGTAAACTTTCACCTTGGTAGTACCCGGCACTACGACTTTTTCTTCTGTAAGGACACTGTCCACGATTTTGCCGTTTTCATAAATATAGTCCTTGATAGTGATGATTCTTATCTGGTTGGATTCGGGATCTATATATTCAAATTTTTCGTTGGCCTGGCTGTAATTAAATCCTGTGTAGAGGTTCCATCTGTACCCTACATTATAGCCAAATCTGACCCCGGCCGAAAACGAATACATGGGACTTTCGGTCTGGTTTCTGGATGCTGCGTAATCCTGTGCTGATTCGTCTTTAGGAGCCAGCTGGCTGTGGGCATAGTCGTGTGAAAAATATACATCCAGGCTTTTGTCACTGCCACCTGCATTGAAAGGACAGGCTGCTGCTTTTTCCTTAAGTGCCAGTGTCATAAACTTAAGTTCTCTGAAAAACTTGACTTTTTTTACCGGAGATTCCAGAGGTGCTGCGACCTCAATGGCTGTTCTGGTATGCGACAAACCGGCCATATCAGAGGCGATTGCAGTCAATGCAGAGGCATTTTGTTCTGGCACAACATCCGCATTTTCTGCAGTTAAGATATTGTTTTGGCGTGGCGAAAGGTCCGCAGAAGCAAGTCTTCTGGTTGAAAGGTTTATACCTCGGGCAGGGCTGATATCAGTATTAATTCTGCCGGGTGTACTGGCAACACTATTGTCGACTGTTCCATTTTGAGCTGTTGTTTGGTTTTCCGGGATTGTAACCGTGGCAACTGTATTTGATATTACATGACCTGTTACTTTTCCCTTGTTTTCCGCTACGGCGGAATTACGCCATTCATATATAAAAAAGGCAAAACTTGCAGTCAATAGCACGAAAAGTATGGACCCGTAGAATAAAAACGGACGTTTGGGTTTTTTATCTTCAGCATCCAGCCTTGATACAATATTTTCCCAAGCTCCAGCGGGTACATCTGTGGTATGATGTTCGAGTTTATGTCTGAATATTTTGTCAAGTTGGTTCATACGGCGACCTTATACAGCTCATGTACTTTTACCTGAAGAATCCTCCTGGCCTTAGCCAATTGTGACCTGGAAGTGGACTCTTCGATGTTTAATAATTCGCTTATTTCTTTATGTGTGTAACCTTCTATGGCAAAAAGGTTAAAAATCATGCGGTATCCTTCGGGTAATGAGGAAACCAGTTTGGTCAGCTCCTCTTCGTTGAGAGACGAAAATACTTCAGGGCCTGCAAAATCTTCCTTGATGTGGTCAAGACCTATGTCTTCGTTAGTAACAGATTTCTTTTTATTATTTTTGATCGCAGTATTAATCATAATCTTCCTGATCCACCCTTCAAACGTTCCGCCTCCTTCAAACTCGTGCATGTGTGAAAAAACCTTGACAAAAGCATCCTGAAAAATATCTTCAGCTTCGAGTCGGTGTCTGGTATATCTAAGGCAAACCGCCATCATCTTGCCGGCGTACATATTGAAAATATCCCTCTGTGCCAGTCTGTCTCCCGACAAACAGGCTTTTATGAGTTCCTTTTCTGTACGGCCATTGACTAGTAAAGGCGACATTTTCTAAAATTTTTATGGGATGGGGACCCACTCCGTTTGTACAGGTTAAGAGTCCCCTTCCTGTTTTTTGTATAAACTACTAACTTTCGTCGATTATTGCGTCATCGATTAACTCGTTACCGTCACCATCGTGATCAGTTTGTCCTGCTGATTTGGCAGGATTTGGATTGTTGACTGTAATCTTGCCTTCGCTGAAAGCGTCATAATTGCCGTCAGCATACTGACCTGCCTTTTTGAAAAAATCATCCTTGCCTTCAAGAAGAGACCC
>JAKQGD010000438.1 GCA_029573365.1 Bacteroidota bacterium
TTTTGCATCGTCACTTTTCGGGTAAGGTCACTGAATAAAGTCACCACATATTGGGCACATTCCAGGGCTGTTGCATTACCTAAAGGAGACATTTTTTCGGCGTAGTCATAAAAGGCATCAAAACCACTGACACCACTGCCGGCAGTGGTAGGTGTGGGAGATTGAGAAACTGTATTCACCCTCACTTTTTTTCTCACGCCGTAATGATACCCGAAACTGCGTGCAATACTTTCCAGTAATGCTTTGGCATCTGCCATATCATTATACCCTGGAAATACCCTTTGTGCTGCAATATAGGAGAGAGCCACGACAGATGCCCATTCATTTAAGGCATCCAGTTTCATGGCGGTTTGCATTACCTTATGAAAAGAGAGAGCTGAGATATCTATAGTTTTTTGCAGGTTGTCGTAATTAGTTTCAGGGTAAGGAATGCCCTTGCGTACATTCGGACTCATCCCGATCGAATGTAAAACAAAGTCAATTTTGCCACCCAATACTTCCATACTCCTGGTAAAGACCTGTTCAAGGTCTGTTAAGGATGTTGCATCAGCGCCAATGACTTCACTGTTTGTGATGGCAGCCAATTCCTGTATTTTACCCATACGCAAAGCGATAGGAGCATTACTTAATGTGAATGTCGCTCCTTCCTCTTGACATTGAAGGGCTATCTGCCAGGCCATGGATTTTTCATCCAATGCACCAAAAATAATTCCCCGCTTGCCTTTTAATAATTGATATGCCATAGTGAGATTGTTTTGTTCAAAGTGTCGTCAAAAGTAAGGGAATACCCCGGTATTTTTCAATGGCTTAGCGATCATCCTGTAGCATGAATTGACGCACTGTTTCACGGGTTTGTTCAGTGGCTGATTTGCCACCCAACATTTCAGCTAATACATCGAGTCTTTCTTCAGGTGCAAGTTCCCTGATATAAGTATGCACCTGGGCATGCTGATCTTCATCTTTATAAATATACAAATGCCGGTTGGCTCTTGCGGCCAACTGAGCCTGATGGGTGATACAAATCAACTGATGCTTTACCGAGAGTTCCTGCAAAATTTTAGCTACTTGTATGGCTGTTTCGCCGGATATGCCTGCATCAATTTCATCGAAAATCAGGGTTGGAAGGGTATTGGCTCCGGCAAGCAGCGATTTTAAACATAACATA
>JAKQGD010000463.1 GCA_029573365.1 Bacteroidota bacterium
TCTATATGTTCCATTGACTCTGTGATCTCCTCGACCTGGTGCCATGAAAAACGAAGCTTTTGCACCAGAAATACCAACCATAACCTGTTTCGCCTTATGAGACCTGTGGCTATTCTGTTGCCAGCCGGTGTCAGGGACACACCTTTGTATTTTTCATAGATGATGAGTTGGCGTGTGGACAGTTTAACCAGCATATCCGTAACCGTCGCCGGGGCTATCTGCAACTGCCGGGCAATGGCACCGGTACTGACAGAACGCATTTCCTTCTCCGAAATGGTAAATATTGCTTTGAGGTAATCTTCCTCCTTGGGAGTGGGCATTGGCAAATTTATAAATGACAGTACATGACAAAAATACAACAATTGGGTTACCCATAAAGTCTTCCTATGCATTAAAAAATATTTTTATATGTATGTTGTCGAATAAATGGCTCATATTTGCATTAAAATCGACGCTGTCTGTGAAAGCCAGTTCTTCTTATAAGATTCTAGGTGTAGACCCCGGAACCAACATACTGGGCTATGCTGTGCTTGAAATTAAAGACAGACAGATGATGGTTGTTAGTTTTGGGGTTTTTCACCTCGAAAAATTTCAAGACCATCACGAAAAGCTTAAGGAAATTTTCCTGCAACTCCAGGAAATCATAGAAACCTACCTGCCCTCACAATTGGCCATAGAGGCTCCTTTTTACGGAAAAAATGTCCAGTCCATGCTAAAGCTGGGAAGAGCACAGGGAGTGGCCATGGCAGCAGGCATGACGATGGGTCTTGACATCACTGAATATGCCCCTAAAAAAGTCAAACAATCCATCACCGGTAATGGCAATGCCTCCAAAGAGCAGGTTGCAGCCATGCTTGAGAGCATTCTCAAAATTAAAATCACTTCAAAACATTATGACGCTACTGACGCCCTGGGAGTAGCCGTTACCCATTTCAACCAGTCTTCCGGCCTGGGTTCGACTTCTAAAAAACACACAGGGTGGGCTTCTTTTGTAAAAGATAACCCCGGCAAGGTGTCAGGCTGAAATCAAGCGGAAGTCATTTTATATTCTTTGTGCAAAAGTTATCAAATCCGGAAAGGTATCCTCAGGAATAAGGCCCGGGTCGGCAGCAGGGGTGGCTCCCTCACCTGATTTCAGCCATCTGCGGTTTATCCACACTCTTTTCAGGCCTAATTGAGCAGCGGGCCCATGATCGTGAAAAAGACTCTGTGCCACATGTACAATTTGGTCTTTGTCGATGCCATCATCGGATAGACAATTTATTACATGCCCGAAGACTCTTACATCGGGCTTGTAAAATCCCATATCCTGGGCAGTGAATATGCGGTAAAAAGGTACTTCGAGCTTCTTCAATGAATGGGCAATGGAATGGTTGTCGATATTGGATATAATCACGAGCGAAAATCTGCGACCCAGGATTCTGAGTGCTTCGACAGTATCATCAAATGCAGGCCAAGAACCCACGGATTTGCCAAATGCATCGATATCTGCAGGGTCGGCGTTTATTGCCAGATCGCTGAGTATACTTTTATACACCTCCTTAAGGACATCCGAATACAGTAAGCCCGGGTGGTGGGCCTCTATGCGGTGTTCATGAGTGGCGAAAAGCTCAAGAAGAACGTCATCATCAGCTACTTTGTCCCTGACCTTCCCCATGCTGGCAAGTATGCCGGTCTCCCAGTCAATCAAGGTGCCGTAGCAATCAAAGGTCAGGGCTTTGACAGGGGTATAATCTATCATATTCGTTTTGCTATTTGATGCCCAAATGTACCATTATTCTACAGTCCATTCCAGAATTATTATTGCTGAAAAAATGCAAAAATTATTAGTTTGCAGTGTTTTTAAAAATATCAGGATAGCAATGCTTGTTGGTGCTGTAATCATGTATTTTCTGTTTACTCTTGCAGTAGGATTTTATGTTTCCGGAAGGGTGAAAGGTGCCGGTGATTTTATCAATGCAGGCCGGAACCTGCCTCCCGCCATGAATGCAGCAGCCCTGTTTGCACTGTGGTTTGGAAGTGAGACGGTGTTTGGGGCCAGTTCGGAGTTTGCCATACACGGTATCAGAGGTGTCATAGAAGATCCGCTGGGTGGTGTGCTTTGTCTGTTGCTGGTAGGAATTTTTTTTTCGAGGAAACTGTACAGTCTCAATATTTACACCATCGGTGACCTTTTCAGGCAAAGGTATGGAGCAGGCGTGGAGTCGCTAAGTTCTGTGCTGATGGTGTTAAGTTTTGTAGGGTATGCTGCCGGACAGATGGTGGCTTTGGGCCTGATCACACATATGCTGACAGGTTTTACTTTGCAAATAAGCACTGTTTTGGGGGCTGCTATAGTTATGATTTATACATTTACCGGAGGGATGTGGGCGGTATCTGTCACAGATTTTCTGCAAAGCATCATGATCGTTACAGGCTTGCTTGTTATCTCCTGGTATGTGACCGGGGCGGCAGGAGGTACCGGAGTTATTCTGGCCAGCCTGCCGCCGGAACACCGACGCATCCTGCCAGATAACACAGGGATGGACTGGCTCAACTGGCTGGCAGCATGGATGGTGCTCGGTTTGGGAAGTATAGCGTCCCAGGATGTTTTTCAGCGGATAAACTCTGCACGGAGTGCCAAAGCGGCCTACTACAGCACGATCACGGGAGCACTGCTTTATCTGGTGTTTGCCATAGTGCCTCTTTATCTTGTTTTGGCAGCCAGGCTTATAGATCCCTCCCTGATGACAGGTGATTTGCAGATGCTGCTGCCCCGCATGATCTTGTCACATATGCCCCAGTGGCTGCAGGTGTTGTTTTTCGGGTCGCTGCTCAGTGCCATTATGAGTACCTGTTCGGGGGCTTTGCTGGCGCCGGCCAGTTTACTGTCCGAAAACCTGATCAAGCCGTATAGCGGACGGGACCTGAGTGATGCACGCTTCCTTTTGTTGACCAGGCTTTCAGTAATTTTTGTCGGTGTATCATCATTAATCCTGGCCATGGGAAGTCAGAATATTTTTTCTCTGGTAGGCGAAGCAAGCGTAATAGGACTTGTCAGCATTTTTGTACCATTTGTAGCATCCTTGTTTTTTGGGCATTCAAACAGGTATGGTGCCTTCCTATCCATGATTTTTGGGACACTGGTCTATGCCTTATGCAGAGTGATGCCCTGGACTGAATTAAATCCTTTACTACCCGGCCTTTTGGCAGCAATTATTGGACTGTGGTCAGGAAATTTATTCGCGAAAGCGGAAGAGAACAAAACGGTTGCATGACGGATGTCATTTTTTAGTGTGAGGACAATCAGAGAGAACAATAGCTCTGGCTGCTAATTTTGGGCTTTAAAATCAATTGGTTCAACGGTATGTTCAAGCTCAGACAACAATCCATGCATAAAACCACATGTATCCATTGTGGTGACGAATGCGGTCCCGACCACCTTATGCATGAAGACAAGGATTTTTGTTGTAATGGCTGTAAGGTGGTGTACACTGTGTTAAAGGACAACGGACTGGGTGACTATTATGCCTACGGTGCGGCACCCGGGATGAATCAAAGAACCGGTCAAAACAAGGACTATTCCTTTCTGGATGATGGGGATGTTGTCACAAATCTTCTTGAATTTGCTGACGAAAAACTTTGCCGCATCACATTCAGTCTGCCTCAGATACACTGTGCTTCCTGTATCTGGTTGCTTGAAAACCTCGGAAAACTTAATCCCGGCATTCTCGGGACCCGGGTCAATTTTTTATCCAGAGCGGCAACTGTCAGCTATAACCCGGCGATTATCAGTCTCAGGCAGGTAGTCGAACTGCTGGCACTCATCGGATATCCTCCTGAATTAAACCTGGAAAAACTCACCGGATCCAAAAATACAAGTCGTGACCGGTCATTGATATACAAGCTGGGGGTTGCAGGGTTTGCTTTCGGAAACATCATGCTTCTCAGCTTTCCTGAATACCTGGGCTTTGAGCAGGCCTCAGTCAGGTTTTATATCGGATATATAAACATAGTGCTGGCCTTGCCTGTGCTGCTTTACAGTGGCATTGACTATATACGGTCGGCTTACTGGACACTTAAGTTTAAAAAAATAAACATAGACATACCCATCGCCATAGGTATGCTGACATTGTTTTTCAGGAGTGTGTTTGAAATACTCACAGCCTCTGGCGAAGGGTACCTTGACAGCCTGGCAGGTTTTGTTTTTTTTCTGCTTATTGGCAGATGGTTTCAGCATTAC
>JAKQGD010000490.1 GCA_029573365.1 Bacteroidota bacterium
GGGTCGACACTGCCATTGCCACAAGGTACAACAAACAATATTTCGGCGAAAGCCGGTCAGGCCTCAGGTATTTTGCCATCGACTATCTGGCCAGATACGACAGGACCATATATCCGCTTTATCCACTGGGAGGATA
Organism: Bacteroidota bacterium; assembly: GCA_029573365.1. Taxonomy (GTDB): domain Bacteria; phylum Bacteroidota; class Bacteroidia; order Chitinophagales; family Saprospiraceae; genus OLB9. The sequence goes on from JAKQGD010000490.1 coordinate 137, forward strand.
CAGGCTCGAGGCCAATATCAGGAAGGAGGGGATAGGGTGGCTGAGTGACACTGACAACCTCTGGATATCACTGGTGGCTGAGAAACACATACCTTTTGCAGGAAGGCTGTATTTTAGTACCAGGCTCAAGGCCAAAAAGAACCTGCAAAATAACCCGCTGCCTTACTATCTAAACAATGGCATAGGCTACAGGGACGATAATATGATCGGCTATCAGCTGTATACTTTGGACGGTCGGGATTTTGTGCTGGCAAATACCGCCCTGAAGTGCCGCTTGACAGACCGCAATTTCAGGACCTTTGACTGGTTTCCGAGGCCCTACCGCACCATGAATGTCAAACTTTTTGCCCGTTTTTCTATTGATTACGGATACTCAAGAGACCCTGTTTTCGGAAATATTAATCCTTTGTCAAACTCCCATCAGTACGGTTTCGGACCCGGCCTGGATGCCATCTTATTTAATATATTGTCTATAACCGGCGAGTGGGGAGTGACCCGCTTTGGCGAAAAAGCCTTTTTCTTTAAGGCCGATTTTATCTTCTGAACTGATAAAATCTGTTGCCTGCATGACAACAGCCCAAATCTTTATGTTGAAAACTTTACGCCCAGCCGAAAACTTGGTATATTGCTACCGAATTTGGGATCCGATATATGAAAATCAGAGTTTTAGTTTTGCTTTTTGTGTCTTTGTCGCTGTCATCTTACAGCCAGGAAAATGGTACATTTTCGGGAGCCCTGGAGACCAATGCCAACGTTTTTCTCAGGGATTCTTCGATCAATGCTTTTAATACACCGCAGTACAATCACCAGTTTTTTGGTGGCGAAACGTGGCTCAACCTCAATTATTCATTGCCTGACTTTACTGTTGGGTTCCGGTTTGACATGTACAACAATTCAAACCTCAGGGTGCCTACGGACTCATACAGTGGCTTGGGCATAGGACGATGGTATGCCAAAAAGAAAATAAACAAACTGGAAATCAATGCCGGTTACCTGTATGACCAGATAGGGTCAGGTTTTATTTTCAGGGCTTTTGAGACCAGGCCGCTTTTTATAGACAATGCCTTGTATGGGGCCATGCTTAAGTATAATTTTACGGATTCATGGCAGCTTATGGGCTTTGCCGGCAAGCAAAAAAATGCATTTTCCAATTACACAGGTGTACTGACAGGGTCACGACTCGAGGGGTTTTTCTCTCTCGGCAAAGAGGAATCGCCACTGACTCTCGCTCCGGGAGTAGGGTTTGTCAGCCGCACGATCTCAGACGAAAATATGGCCGGAATAGTGGATGCTCTACGAACCTACCAGGAAGTGGACCGGTTTTCGCCACTGCACAATGCCTACAGCGGCACGATCTATAATACACTTGCTTACAAGGGCATAAGGCTGTATACCGAAGCTGCATTCAAATCAAAAGATATTTTTTACAATCCTTTTGCAGTTAAAACCGAAATCATTGGTACCACCATAGGAAAACTCGAACAGAAAGCAGGTTCCGTTTTGTATGGCAGTCTTTCGTACAGCAAGGGAAAAGTAGGCATCACCCTGGAAGCCAAGAGAACAGCAAACTTTAATTTCCGGATCGACCCGAACCAAAGGCTCCTCAGAGGGCTGGTCAATTATCTGACGCCTCTCAATCGCCAGAATACTTACAGGCTTACTGCCAGGTACAATCCTGCGGCACAGGATATTTCTGAGATGGCATTTGCGGCTGATATTAGGTACAAATTTAGTAAAGCCCTGAGTGTAAATATTAACTTTTCTGACATAAAGACCATCGAGGGAGATCTTCTCTTTCGGGAGCTTTTTACAGAGCTGATATACAAATACAAGCGTAAGTGGCAACTGACCGGAGGATTACAGCTTTTAACTTACAACCAGGAAATCTACGAGATGAAGTCGGAGGTGCCTCTAGTAAAAACAATCGTACCCTACGCAGATTTTCTAATCAGGTTTAACAGTAAAAATACGCTGAGAACAGAATTTCAGTACATGAGTACCAAGCAGGATTTTGGAAGCTGGATTTTTGGCCTGGCAGAGTACAGTATAGCACCCAGCTGGAGCTTTGAAGCCTCGGGGATGTACAACAACCATCCAAAAAAAGCCAACAGCAAAGGCGAGATAGAAAAAACCCTTTATCCTACCCTTGGGGTGGTGTATTACCACGAAGCACAGAGATATAGCCTCAGGTATGTCAAGCAGGTAGAAGGGGTGGTATGTAGCGGCGGCATCTGCAGGCTCGAACCGGCATTCAGCGGCGTGCGTTTTAA
>JAKQGD010000503.1 GCA_029573365.1 Bacteroidota bacterium
CAGGCTTGGACTGTGGAGGCCCTAATTGCCCCGCATGTCCAACATGCTCAGACGGAATCCAAAACGGCCAGGAAACAGGCGTGGACTGCGGAGGCCCTAATTGTCAGCTATGTGCCTCCGGAGGTACAGTGCAGGTTACGAACATAGCAGGCAACTATTTTGAGACGGGATGGGACGGATGGCTGGACGGTGGCCTCGATTGTGCCAGAACATTGACGTCTTATTCGCCCGAAGGGTCATACAGTATACGCCTCAGGGACAACAGTGTCGACCAGTCGGCCATGACCTCTCAGGATTATAATTTCACCACTTACGACTCCATCACGGTTGAATTCAAATACAGGGCAATCAACTTTGAGGCTGACGAAGATTTCTTTTTTCAGATCTACAACGGGACATCCTGGATTACACTGCTTAACCTATCCACTCCGGCTGATTTTATCAATGGGAACACATACACCAGAAAGCTCAAAATCACCGGCCCCTTTTCTGCAGCAAGCAAGCTGAGATTTATGGCTGATGCCAGTGACGACACAGACCAGGTATATATAGATGCCGTAGTTATAAAGGGGTATAAAACCTTAGGTACGGCCAGCTGCACTGACGGCCTACAAAACGGTCAGGAAACAGGGGTAGACTGCGGCGGCCCATTGTGCCCGGCATGTCCTACATGCAACGACGGCATCCAGAATGGTACAGAAACCGGCATAGACTGCGGTGGTTCCTGCCCTGCCTGCCCTACGTGCAACGACGGCATCCAGAATGGCAATGAAACAGGCATAGACTGCGGCGGTACCTGTGCCCCGTGTAACAATGGAGGCAGCATCACCATTTCAGGCTCTTATTTCGAAACCGGATGGGACGGATGGATCGACGGCGGCAGCGACTGTTACAGGTACGAAGGTTCGTTTTCTGCCGAAGGTACATTTAGCATCAGAATACGCGACAACAGCTACGAACAATCGGCTATGACCTCTCCGTCGTATGATCTTTCTGCATATTCAGGTGCTTCCGTAGAATTCAAATTTAGAGCCGATGGCATGGATGCAGGTGAGGATTTCTGGCTCCAGTATTTTAACGGATCCACATGGACCACCGTGGCCACCCTCATCAGTGGCAATCAGTTTGTCAACAATCAATTGTATACCGTCACTGTAAATCTTACCGGCAGTTTCAGTAGTACCTCAAAGTTCAGGTTTATGTGTGATGCCTCAGAAAACGACGACATCGTATACGTCGATGCCGTTATTATCAGAGCCACAACCGGCTCCTCACTGCCGGCAAACAACATCGAGATTACTCCATTGTCTTCACCTCTGGTATTCGACAGCGGGCTTGACGTTTTCCCCAATCCTGTCAGCGACATCCTGAATTTAAGGATAAATGAAGAAGTTACAAGAGTTGAATTTTACAATGCCTCAGGACATAAGATGGGCAGTTACGCCCCTACGGGAAATGCCATCGATATGTCCGACCTGAATCCGGGTCTTTACATCATCAAAGTAGAAACCGAAGAAAACGTATACAATACAAGAGTAATAAAGAAGTAAGATTTGATTTTGAGACTCAAAATGCCCCCTCCGCAAGGTTGTGGGGCATTTTTATTTTAATATGGAGGTAAAACTATGGATTTGACATAAATAATTGCAATTTTTGCAAGCACAATCGATTGCCATGCTTAAATGGATCTCCAGGCTGATACTTAAAATCATAGGATTCAGAGTGACAGGGCCCGACCCCGAAAAGATACCCAGGAAAGTTTTTGCCGTTTACCCGCACACCTCAAACTGGGACTTTCCCTTGGGCATCCTTTTAAAATTTGCTATGCCTCTGGATGTCAATTACGTGGGCAAGGATTCCCTGTTCAGGTGGCCCTTTGGCTGGCTGTTCAGAAAACTGGGCGGCATTCCGGTTGACAGGTCCAAACAGACCAATTTTGTGGATACCATGGTAAAACTTTACGGGCAGTATGACCGCCTAGCCTTTGCGATAGCACCAGAAGGCACAAGAAAACGAGTACAAAAATTCAAAACCGGCTTTTATTATATTGCACACCAGGCAGGGGTACCCATCATCCTGGTAAAATTTGACTTTGCCAATAAAGTGGTCGATTTCAGCGAACCATTCTACACCACAGGGGTTTATGGCGAGGACATAAAGAAGATCATGCATCATTTCAGAGGTACCATCGGCATCAACCCCGAATTGGCCTGTCAGTGGGAAGAAGAGCCCGTATCTTAAAATAAAATTAAAACAATGAAAGTAACAAACCTATCGATACACGGCATTGTGGTACTTTTTGGTGCCATCGTACTGCTATCCAATGCCGGCGGGGTGCCCCAGGCTGTGACCAAAGCCCCTGGAGAGGCCAATCACAACTCCTGTGCTACATGTCACTCACCAGCGGGCAATTATGTCCCTGCCATCAAGCTGGATGTCCTTAAGCTGGATTCCACACCTGTAACCCTGTACAATCCGGGCGAAACATACATTGTCATAGTAAAAGTGTCGGCCACAAACAGCCCCAAATCCTTTGGCTTCCAGATGGTATGCCTTGATTCACTTTCCAACACCGATCAGGGGGTCTGGCCTCAGCTTGGACCCGGTGTCAAGCAGCAAAACCTTACCGTGATGCAAAAGCAACGCAAATATCTGGTGCAGTCCACACCAAGATCAGACGGCACATTTACAGCCAGATGGACAGCTCCGGCAACAGACAAAGGCAAAGTCAAATTTTATTTTGCCGGCTTGACCATCAATCAAAACGGCAATACCAACGGCGACAATAATGTCTTCGGGCAGCTTACGCTGAATGGCCCTGCAGTAAGTGCCACAGGTGATGCACCACAGACAACTGCCCGTGTATTTCCAAATCCTTCAACTGACCGGATTTATACCGAAAACGTGAAAGAGGGCGAAGTAACCTTCGTTTCTGCAGCTACAGGACAAAGCCACAGCCTTACATTTACCAACGGAACCATAGATATGTCGACCGTACCCGCAGGCATTTACGTAGCTGCAATAAAAGACAACCAAGGCAAAACACATCTGATAAAAAAGATAGTCAGACTCTGAATGCCCGCTAATATGTCAGACAAACATACGCTCGTGATGGTCAATTACCTCAATTCAAAACCATTTGATCTGGGGTTAAAAAGAAGTGCTCTGACCTCTTCATGGAATATCATTACAGAAACACCGGCTAAATGTGCGGCTCTCTTTGCCGATGGAGAGGCTGACGTAGCACTTGTACCGGTCGGAGCATTGCCGGCACTTAAAAATTACAAGGTGATCACAGATTATTGTATAGGATGTGACGGTGCTGTCAGGACTGTGTGTATATTTTCGCATACACCCATTAATTTTTGCAAGCGAATACTGATGGACACACATTCCAGAACATCCGTATTGCTGTCAGGCATCATGATGCACGAATATTTTGGCGTAAGCCCTCAAACCTTGTCCTGGGACGGGCAGTCCATGCCCGGCGAAGACGAAGCCGTACTCATGATCGGCGACAAAGTATTTGGTTATGAATCCTCATTTGCCTACAGGTATGACCTGGGAGAGATATGGAAGCTCCATACTGGCCTACCCTTTGTTTTTGCGGTCTGGGTGGCACAGCCTCATCTCGGCACCGAAGAAGAGACCGTACTCAACCAGGCTTTTGCATACGGCGTAGATCATTTGTTGGACATCATTCGTAAGGAAAGTACAGAAAACCTTGACCTATACTATTATTACCACCACAATATCCGCTATACCCTGGATGAAGACAAGAAGCAGGCCATGAACCTGTTTTTTAAAAAATCGGATGCTCTTTCCGGCCAATAACCGGGATAAAGACCTGATTTACCTCCTAAGATTGCCGTTTTTACTTTCCGCAAATGGGTATATAGGCTTACCTTTGTGACTTTTATTAATC
>JAKQGD010000514.1 GCA_029573365.1 Bacteroidota bacterium
GAAAAGGTATTGGCAACGGTTGCTTCAACAATTTTCGATTTTTTTGCCACATATTCTGGTACTGTTGTATTGGCCCAAGGTAGTACTCATTCAAGGACAAGGCTCTATAGAAGGTATTTGACAATGTTTTTTGACTTTATAGATCAAGAATTTATACTTTATGGCGAACTAGATGGCGAAATTGAACGTTTCATAAATGGTAAAGATTATAGAGCATTTTTTATAGCTAAAAAGTAAAATCATGTTAAAAGAAAGTCCAAAAAAAGCAAAAATAATGGGAAAGGTTGATAAAAACCTTACAGAAGAATTAAAAGGCAAACAACTCTTTGTTGAAAAACTGCAATGGGCAAAAGAGTTTGTAAAAGGTCGTGACATAATGAAGGAACTAGAAGAAGCAGATAAAAAAGCAAGAATCACGAAGCCATAACACAGGCTTTGATGACAGACACCCTATCGGGATGTCCGATCGCATAGCCTAGCCGTTATGAGCCTAAATTTGTGGAATGAAATCAAACATTTTATGAAAATACAATTTTTATTATCTGCCATATTGTTTCTCGGCGGTGTGCTGCATAATCAGCATGCCGCAGGGCAAAGTTTTGAAAAGGCAACGATGCAAAAAGACAATGCATTTAAAATATATACGCAGTTAAAGTACCCATCTAATTTGAGTACTGTAGGTACTGGCGGTGAGGTGGTTTTGACTGTAAGGGTACACGCCGATGGTACAGTGTCCGACATCAGGGTAGAAAAAGCCACTAACGATGATTTCCTTGATTCAGTAATACAAATTAAGGGTCACATCAAAGAAAAGTGGAACGCTGCCAGGGCAAATGGAGAGAACGCAGAGTCCACGGCCAGATTGGTATTTATGTTTTTCAGAGAACAGGCCTGGCCGATAGATTATGCTTCAAGGGCGAAAAAACACTTCAAAAAGAAAAAGTACGATGAGGCATTAAAAGATATCGATCTTGCCATATCAAAAGAGCCTTACAACCATGAACTTTTTTCACTCCGGGCAGGCATTAAAAAATCCCTGGGCGATGTGCAGGGTTCAGAATCAGATACAATGAAGGCAGCCCGTCTTGACAAGGAAATTTCTTTGATATTTCATACCTTCACATTGTAGGACAATAGAAGATTTTTAGGTATCACATTAACTTTTTATTGCAAACTCCCGACCATCCAGAATGTTGTATTTTTGATGGGATGATTTAAGATCCCGCGGGAAATATGGAAAAAGGCCTTCCCGAGAAGGAATTCTGGAAACACGATTCCGAATTTTGGTTTTCGCGGCTCCTCAGTTCTCCGGAAGGAGTAAAAGAGTCCTATGCCTCAGATTATCTCAGAAAAAACGATCGTGTGCGGAGGAAATCTTCGCTGGTATCTGACCTTGCCATTTTATACAGGCAGTTTTTAAATCCTTTGATGCTTTTGATGATAGGGGCCATTGGTCTGTCAGCCTTTGTGGGCGAGATATCTGATGTCATCATTATATCAGTTATTGTTCTGGCGGCAGGATTGCTTGGGTTTTTCCAGGAGCGTAATGCCGGTAAAGTCGTAGAAAAGCTTCAGTCTCTTATTTCTGTCAAGTGCACGGTTTTCAGAGATAAAAAATACATAGATATCGATGCAGGGGAGGTGGTACCGGGCGACATTGCAGTGTTTAACGCCGGAGACATAATCCCTGCCGATTGCCTGGTGGTAACAGCCAATGAACTGTACGTAAACGAGGCTAGTCTGACAGGAGAGTCCTTTCCTGCAAGGAAAATTGTGGGTGTTCTGCCAGCAGAAACTGAGTTGCCTGACCGCACTAACTGTCTTTGGGAAGGTACCAATGTCGTCAGCGGCAAGTGCCATGCCCTGGTAATCAACACTGGTGAAAACACTCTATACGGAGACATCGTAAGAAGCAGCACAGTAAGTGTGGAGTCTGCCTTTGAAAAAGGGCTCAGGGATTTTGGATTTTTCCTGATGAGGATTACAATGCTGCTGTTTGTTTTTATCCTTGTCATCAATCTGCTCAATCACAAAAATCTGGTGGAATCGCTGCTCTTCGCTCTGGCCCTCGCTGTGGGTATGGCCCCCGAACTGCTGCCGGCCATCACCACGGTGGCCATGAGTGCCGGTGCCAGAAAGATGCTCGAGAAAAAAGTCATCGTCAGACAACTATCATCGATCCAGAATTTCGGTGAGGTAAATCTGTTGTGTACTGACAAGACAGGTACGCTGACTGAGGGCAGGATTACGGTGGCAGGTACTTATGATTGTCAGGGCAATCCGTCAGAAACCGTGGCATGGGAGGCGTACTTAAACGCTACTTTTGAAACCGGGTACAGCAACCCGATAGACGATGCACTCCGCACAATGTATAAAAATCCCGGGCTAAATACGGTTAAAAAGGGTGAACTGCCTTTTGATTTTATACGTAAAAGACTTTCTGTCATCATCGACGACGGTCAGTCTGAGTTGCTGGCGATTTGCAAAGGAGCCTATGCCAACATTGCTGAAATATGTACTCATGCACGGATGCCTGACGGTACCATTGTAGCCTTCGAAACTGTAAGACAGCAAACCGATAAATTGTACAACGATTATGGTGTCACAGGCCACAGGGTCATAAGTGTATGCACAAGGAGAACAGGTGGAGTAAATTTCGGCAAGGAAGATGAAAAGGACATGGTCTTCAGCGGGTTTGTACTTCTGGAGGATCCCGTGAAGGAAGGCATAAGAGATACCTTGGAACAACTTAATCAGCTGCATATAAAACTTAGAATCATCACTGGCGATAACCGCAATGTGGCACTGGCTACCGGGCAGCAAATAGGTATCAAGGACCCGGTAATAATGACCGGAAATGAACTGGCAGCTATGAGCACCGAGGCATTGCGGAGCCGTGTGAAAGGTACACACATTTTTGCCGAGGTGGAGCCACAACAGAAGGAAAGAATTATCCACGCCCTCAGAAAATCGTATACGGTAGCATATATGGGTGATGGCATCAATGATGTCTCAGCCCTCAATGCAGCCGACATAGGCATTTCTGTAGACAATGCAGTAGATGCAGCACGCGAAGCCGCAGATATTGTGCTTATGGATAAAGACCTTTCCGTACTTTGCGAGGGTATAGTCGAAGGACGCAAAACCTTTGCCAATACTCTCAAATACATCTATATAAGTACGGGTTCTACTTTTGGCAATATGTTCAGCCTGGCAGCAACCTCGATGATACTTCCGTTTTTACCCATGCTACCCAAACAAATCCTGCTGACCAATTTCATATCTGATTTTCCATATATGATGATTACCTCAGACAATGTGGACGAAGACCAGATCAGAAATCCCGGCAAATGGAGCATCAGGACCATCAACAGGTACATGATATTGTTTGGCATACACAGTTCGGTGTTTGATATACTGACCTTTGTGATGCTGTATTATGTTTTCAAAAGCACCCCTGACCTGTTCAGGACCGGCTGGTTTGTAGAATCGATCCTCACCGAGCTGGTGATCCTGTTCATCATACGCACACACAAATCATTTTTCCAAAGCCGCCCCGGAAAATACCTTCTTTGGCTGACGCTCATAGCTGTGGCGGCAACTCTTACTTTGCCGGTACTTCCATTTTCGGCCAGACTGGGACTGGTGCCTCTGCCGCCGATTTATATTGCAGCCATAACATTGATCATCATCCTTTACATACTCACCGGTGACTGGCTTAAGGTTTGGTTTTTCAGGAAGTATAGATGAGTTATCACAGGTAAGGATGATGATTTATCACAGGTAAGACTTAGACATGCTTTTTGAAAATGGCCATGATGGGTCAAAATTAAAAGCAGAGTCCTTATATTTGAGCCCGTATGGAAACAGGCAAGGTCATAGTTTCGCCTCTTCGCTTTCAGCTGACGCTGATGCGTCTGTGCCATCAGGTGCTCGAACACCATGAAAACGCAGGTGATTTATGCATTATTGGCATACAGGAAAGAGGTGTACATCTGGCAGACCGGTTGTGTGTACATCTCGAATCGATGACCCGGGGCAGACCCTTTAAATACGGCAAGATAGATATCACTTTCTATCGGGACGACTTCCGGAGGCGGGACAAACCCATAAGGGCTTCGAGGACAGAGATGGATTTTGGCATAGAAGGCAAAAAAGTACTGCTGGTAGATGATGTGCTGTATACAGGCAGAACTGTACATGCTGCCATTGCTACGCTGCAGGATTATGGTCGTCCCTCGTCTATAGAGTTGCTCTGCATGGTTGACCGACGGTTTAACCGTCACTTTCCTATCAGGGCTGATTATACAGGGATCGCCGTCGATGCCCTGGAGCAGGAATATGTCAGGGTACAGTTTAGTCAGGTGGATGGCAGTGACTCCATACTTTTATATTCGGGAAAACAAAATACATAACTTACGAGCATGTCAGGTTCACAGCTCAGCAGTCGTCATCTTTTAGGCATAAAATATATCACACGTGAGGATATAGAGCTGATATTTAAAACAGCAGCTGAGTTTAAGGAAGTTATAAACAGGCCGGTAAAAAAAGTACCTTCACTCAGAGACGTTACGGTCGCCAATGTCTTTTTTGAAAACTCTACACGTACCCGCATATCGTTTGAGCTGGCAGAGAGGAGGCTATCGGCTGATGTGGTCAATTTTTCAGCTTCGTCATCATCTGTCAGCAAGGGAGAGACCCTGCTCGATACGGTAAATAACATTTTGGCCATGAAAGTGGATATGGTCGTCATGAGACATCCCGCACCCGGGGCACACCACTTCCTGGCACGCCATATAGATGCCAACATCATCAATGCGGGTGACGGTACCCATGAACATCCTACCCAGGCTTTGTTGGATGCCTTTTCTATCAGGGAAAAACTGGGAGAGATAGCCGGTAAAAATGTGGTCATCGTAGGTGACATCCTCCACAGCAGGGTAGCATTGAGCAATATTTTCTGTCTCACAAAACTGGGAGCCAGGGTCAAGGTCTGTGGTCCGCCGACGCTGATACCCAGATATATTGCCGGACTGGGAGTAGAAGTGGAGCACGATTTACGCAAAGCCCTCGAATGGTGCGATGTTGCCAATGTGCTCAGAATACAACTTGAAAGGCAGGACATCAGGTATATACCCTCACTGCGGGAGTATTCCTTGTATTATGGTATCAACAAAACATTGCTGGACAGCATAGACAAAGAACTGGTCATTATGCACCCAGGACCTATAAACCGAGGTG
>JAKQGD010000309.1 GCA_029573365.1 Bacteroidota bacterium
ATTAAATTTGTTAGGTTAAAAAATGTGTCTGTACTTGGTCGCACAAACATATTAAAATATTTTCCATCTGTGGAGGGTACCCTCCACAGATGGAAGCCTAACTCTTTGATCCTAGTTTACACAAACTTCCTTACACTCCCTTGGCAACCGCATCATTTTTGCCACCAAAAGATTAAAAAAACAAAAGGGCGGATATTCTACCCACCCTCATTTAATTGCCTAAGGCTATCAGAAAACTACTTTTTCCAGATCAATGTCCATTTTTCCTTTTCATAGGGTAATGTTTTACTGCATTCCGGAGGTACACATTCACCACAGAAATAACAGTACTTATTACAATACCTGTCCAGTATATCTTCTGTGCCATCGTAATGGACAGCATCGGTGTTGAGCCAGAAATAAAACTTATCTCCTTGCTGCAACTGGTAAATGGCTTTTGCTTCCGGATCCGATTTAAATGCTTCAAACTGATCATCGCATGGACTCTCCACACAGCATACCTGATTTTTACAGGCAAATAAAAACAACACAACAATATATCCCCCAATAAATAAAAGCCTCATTAACCTTGCGTTTATCATTAAAACGTTTAAAACTCAAAAATGCTGCCTGTGTCACACTTTGTTGTTTATTTTACTAAAAACATTGGAGTTAATGATACTTTTTTACTTGTTTATAGCTATCTTTGTGGTAGTTTTTTGACCGTAAGTCAGGCAATGCCGCCTCCCTGTTGCTCGACCACGGAAAATTGCCTGAACCTGCCTGACAAAGAGTATTTTTCTATGGTTTGGCCTATAGGCAAGAGATTATTTTATTAAACATCATATCAATTATTCAATTTTATGGGAAACTTCATTCCTACATCAACATCCTTCAGTCTTCCTGATGGAAAAACGGTAACCATTGAGACAGGCAAACTGGCCACGCAGGCCCATGGCAGCGTCGTCGTCAAGGTCGAAAACACCATGCTTCTGGCCACAGTGGTAGCAAGCAGCGAGGCTAAGCCTGACCAGTCATTTTTTCCGCTTTCTGTAGATTATCAGGAAAGATTTGCTTCAGCCGGTCGTATTCCGGGTAATTTTTTCAGAAGAGAAGCCAAGCTTTCAGATTACGAAGTACTTATCTCCAGGCTGGTAGACAGAGCTGTGAGGCCTTTGTTTCCGGATAACTTTCTCAACGAAACACAGATCATAATTAACCTGATCTCGGGAGACAAAAAAAACATGCCTGATGCCTACGCGGCATTGGCGGCATCCGCTGCTTTGTCGGTTTCGGATATCCCGTGGAGTGGACCCATCTCAGAAGTCAGGGTTGCCAAGATAGATGGTAAGTTTGTCATCAACCCGGATCGGGAGCTTTTGGCCAAAGCAGACATAGACCTCATCGTAGCGGCCACACTACAGGACGTTATGATGGTAGAAGGTGAGGCCAATGAGTGCCAGGAGCACGAACTGGTTGAGGCCATACGCACAGCCCATGAAGCCATCAAGGTGCAGTGCCACGCCCAGCTGGAACTGGCCAGAATGGTAGGCGACAAAGCTCTGGTCAAAAGAGCTGTACCTGAGCCTGAAGAAGACACAGAACTCAAGGAAATCATAACCACCCTGGCAACCGACAAGATTCTTGCCATAGCTTCAGGTGCCATGGACAAACATAGTCGCAAGGATGGTTTCAAGGCCATTTCCAAGGAAGTAATAGAATACCTTACCGTAAATAAAGGTGAGGAATACGTAGCAGAAAAGGCAAAAAAAGCAGATGAGTACTTCGAAAAGCTTAAAAAGAGCCTCATCAGAAATATGGTCCTCGATACCCACATAAGGTTGGACGGCCGCAAGCTGGATGAAATAAGGCC
>JAKQGD010000526.1 GCA_029573365.1 Bacteroidota bacterium
AGTTCGGTATTGGGTATTTTCAGGCTGGTGCAGTCTATTTTTGGCATTTTTAATTTGTTGCTGCAGGCTTACGAAAACTACCTGACCCCCAAAGCGGCCAGGTTGTACGACACGGATCCTCAGGCTTCAGTACTGACGATAAGAAAGGAATCAGGCAGACTGCTGGGCGGTCTTTTTGTAGTCCTGGCACTGCTTGCCGTGATTTCGTATATTGTCATCAGTCACCAGGATGTGGCGTCAAAGGAAGCTGTGCAGGCTGTCATGGGTATGACATTGCTTTATGTAGTCATCATACTCAATTATCCTGTACGCATTCTGATCAGAGTCACGGGACAAAATCACCTGTTTTTTCATGCTTATCTTATATCATTGGCCTTCAGCCTGCTGGTGTTTAAATATTTTATTACACAATGGGGCATAAGCGGTGCCCTGGCAGGACTGACAGGCAGCCAATTGCTCATGATGGTCTACTGGCAGTATCACTTATACAAAAACAAGACACAGATATGGAAATCATTCATATAGTACTGGGAAAAGCCAATCCCGAAAGAATGAACGGAGTCAACAAGGTCGTACACGAAATGGCCCTGCAGCAAAAGCAATATGGCATGAAAGTGTCTGTCTGGGGCATCACTGCCGACACTACAGAAAATTTCCCGGAAAGGGCTTTTAAAACCGTACTTTTTAAGTCGGGAATGACACCTTTCAGCATGCCTCAAGGATTTGCATCCTCAGTTTTGAACCAGCCCTGTGATACCGTATTTCATATACATGGAGGCTGGGTCCCTCTTTTTGCCACCTTGTCTGCGTATCTCCACCGACATGGCTACAGCTATGTGTTTACACCACACGGAGCTTACAATACCATAGCCATGCAACGGAGCAAGTGGGTCAAAAAGGCCTATTTCAGACTTTTCGAACGCAGGCTTTTGTCAAATGCAGCTACAGTCCATCACATAGGCCTGAGCGAAACCACGGGCTTGAGAAGCATCTGGAAAGGAGGTCACATCACTCAGCTGCCATATGGCTTTAAAGCGGCCAATTCTCTCCCCGCCAAGCCAGACCACACAAAATTTGTACTGGGCTTTATAGGCAGGCTTGACATATACACCAAGGGCTTGGACCTGCTTCTGGAGGCCTACAGACAAGTGGAAAAAGACATGCCTGAATCAGAGCTTTGGATCACGGGTGACAGCGACGAAAGGCCACGGCTGGAACAGCTGGCTGCAGACCTTACCGCTAAAGGAAGGGTGATTTTTACAGGCAGCAAATTTGGCGACGAAAAAACGGCCTTGCTTACAAAAATGGATGTCTTTGTGCATCCTTCCAGAAACGAAGGTCTACCTGCTTCGGTACTCGAGGCATCTGCAGCCGGCAAGCCTTGTATTGTGAGTATAGCCACAAATCTGGGTACCGAAATCACCAGGTGGAATGCCGGAGTGACCGTTTCAGACGAGAACATACATCAATTGGCGGAAGCCATAAAAAAAATGTACAAAACCTGGAAACAAGGAAACCTGGCTCACATCGGAGAAAACGGCATAAAAATGGTACATGAAGAATTTGCATGGCAGAGTCTCCTACCCCGCTATCAGGCGATGTATGAGGCAGTACTGCCTGCCAAAATTAAGGACCAGGTCATTGCAAAATTATAATCCACATAGCAAAGCCACGGAAAAGGAACGGTTTATAAAAAGGACCGGCAACATACTTTTTGTGCTAGTGCTGCTTATGATCGCCTGTTTTTTTACGTGGAGCGAAAATGTGGCTATCACAAGGCTTATAAAGGTAGCGGGCCGGCTGGGAGTACTCGTTACAACCATACTGATCTATCAAAACTTGCTCCGCTACAGGGCAGTAGACACCCTGGAACTCAAGAACAGGGGTTCCTACCTCTTTTATGTGGGTTATCTTGCACTTGGGTTTGCGTCTTTCATGTGGAGCACCAATGTGGGATACAGTGCCCTGCAGTGGTTTATGACAGCTCAGACCCTTGTTTTTGCGTATTTTTATATCAAGACACTACGGCTCATGGATGTCTACCTTCCAGGCCACGGCATCAGGATGACCCGCCTTATCGGCAACAGTTCCTTCCTGCTCCTAGCTGTTTTTGTCATAGGTAAGTTTGCTGCTCCAGATGTGTTTTTCAGGCTTACACACGGAGGAGAGGAAGCCAGACTCGGTGGTTATATGATGAACCCCAATGAGCTGGGCATGCTGTGTGGTGTGGGCCTGGCCTGCCAGATAGCCGAGCTGTACCATCCGGGTCGCAGAGGATGGCTTATAACTACCATACTGGTGATGGGTTATGCACTAATAGAAACAGGCAGCCGGTCATCGCTGGCCGGCGTTCTTGTGGTCATCATGTACCATGTGTTCCAGTCTGACAGAAATCAGGTTAAGGCAGCTATCATCATAAGTATGCTAATCATAACACCTCCGGCTGTATGGAAAGTGGTGCTCAAGGATGGTGACCCTGAGCGAATGGAGGAAATAATGTCTCTGACCGGAAGACTGCCGTTCTGGAAAGCTCTGATCACAGAGGGACTGCCCAGAGAACCCTGGTTTGGGTTTGGGTTTATGAGGATAGACTATAAGGAATATTTCCAGAGCACACACACCTATCCAGGAAAAATGACACACAACACTTTTATCCAGGTGCTGATGAATCTAGGCTTTGTGGGCCTTACCATCGTTATTTTCCAATTGTTTTTTACGCTTCGGGGCATGTTGCGTGAGGACAAGGAAAACCGTCTTTTTATGGTGGGATTGTTTATCCCCATCCTTATCAATTCGTTTACCGAATTTGGGATTTTTGGCGAGTCAAACTACGGCATCCTTTTTTACCAGCTCATCTTCATGTCGATGTCATTTTCGGCACGCAAGTATCTGACCGGAAAGGAAAAAATACAGGTAAGAAGGCTGGAATAGGTACAGGCCGCGTAATCCTAAACAGATTCGTATTTTTTTTTACTGCATTTTTTAAAAAATCATTTTTTTTTTGACCTCTGATAAAAAGGAGCCGTGATTTGCTACCTTTGAATGATTGTTTGCACCAAATACAATCAGACATTACTCGTTATTTTTATGCAAATGCATGTGGCCACAGCGATTCAGGGTTTAAGTAGAAACAAAGGACAGTTTGCTCTGCTTGTTTTGGTCAATGCCTTTGTTGGGGGTATGGTTGGCCTGGAAAGAACCATTTTCCCTGAGTATGCCAGCCAGCAATTTGGTCTTACTTCACACTCAGCCATGCTTTCGTTTATCATGGCTTTTGGCATGAGCAAAGCCATTTCAAACTACTACACAGGGAGGTTGGCCAACAGATTTGGCAGACGTAACCTGCTGATTGTAGGCTGGATATTGTCCCTGCCTGTGCCTCTGTTGCTTATATATGCTCCGGGCTGGAACTGGGTTGTCTTTGCCAATATCCTCCTGGGTATACATCAGGGACTTACGTGGAGCAGCACGGTAGTAATGAAAATAGACCTGGTAGGAGAAAAAAACAGAGGTTTGGCCATGGGACTCAATGAATTTGCCGGATACCTGGCAGTAGGAGTGGCGGCCTATCTGACGGGATACATAGCCACAGTGTATGGGGTCACACCCTACCCTTTTTATCTGGGCATCTTTATAGCTGTTACAGGGCTGGCCATAACCGTGTTTTTTGTCAAAGACACAACTACGTATCTGGTTAGTGAACAAAAGGATTCCCTTGCAGCCATGATGGGTAATGTTTTCGCCGAAACTACCTTCAGAAACAAAGCCCTGAGTGCCGTGACACAAGCCGGACTGGTTAACAATCTCAATGATGGCATGGTATGGGGCCTGTTACCTGTATTATTGATGACGTACGGTTATGACCAGTTGCATATAGGCCAGGTGACAGCCACCTACCCTGTAATCTGGGGTCTTGGACAGGTATTCACAGGCAAAATGTCAGACCATGTGTCGAAAAAGAAAATGCTCGTAACCGGAATGTTGCTACAAGCCGGTGCCATCCTTCTGTATCCATTTTTTCAAGGCTTTGGTGTGCTGGTAGCCCTCTCTGTGCTTTTGGGGGCAGGAACGGCCATTGTCTATCCGGTGTTTCTTTCGGCCATAGCAGAGGCCAGTCACCCTGTACAAAGAGCAGAAAGTCTCGGCACATTTAGGCTATGGAGAGATCTGGGATATGCCATCGGAGCCGTTATCTCAGGACTGGTTAGCGATTTTTTCGGGCTCTCTGCCGCCTTTGTCCTGACCGCTGTATTCACGGCATTATCATCTTTGATTCTGCAAATGCGGATGCCCACAGACCAGGCTTCTCATTAATAAAAAAAGCCACCGAATATTGCTACCCGGTGGTAAAAAAACCCGTATTGACAATCATTTATAGCTCCTTTGGCTATCTTTTTATAAATAAATAATCAGTTAAATTTTTTCAAAAAGCCACCGAATATTGCTACCCGGTGGCAAAAAACCCGTATTGACAAAATCTTTATTACAGTCATTTCTGACTGAATACTTAATAAGAGCAACATTAAATGCATGCTCCTACAAATTGTTCTTATAATACGGGAATTTTAATCAAATTTAAAGAGATAACCTGAGACGACCAAGATTTCCTTTAAATAATAAAATAAATTATTTAATT
>JAKQGD010000528.1 GCA_029573365.1 Bacteroidota bacterium
CGGGCAGTTTCAGGTGCAGCAGTCCAAGATAGCCATCGCCGAAGGTGGCATGCTGGGACTGGGGCCGGGCAACAGTATACAACGCAATCTCCTGCCTTATGCCTATGCAGACTTTATTTATGCCATCATTTGCGAAGAATATGGTTTTGTAGGTGGAGGTGTCATCTTGTTTATGTATCTGTGGCTGCTTTTTAGAGCCGTAGGTCTGGTCACCAGAAGCCCCAAAACCTTTGGAGCCATGCTGGCCATCGGGCTCACCCTCAATATCGTAATTACGGCTTTCGCCAATATAGCTGTCTCCGTGCAGCTGGTGCCGGCCACTGGACTTACATTGCCCATGATTTCCATGGGAGGAACCTCGTTTTTGTTTACTTGTCTTTCATTCGGCATTATCCTGAGTGTAAGCAGGTTTGTAGAACAGGCCCACGAGGAGAAGAAGCAACTTGAAGAAATGGAAGCCGATGTCGCGAGTGATCATTAGTGGAGGGGGAACCGGCGGCCATGTGTTTCCGGCCATAGCCATAGCGGACGCTCTGATGCAGAGTGCTCCGGCTACAGAGATTCTTTTTGTGGGTGCCCATGGCAAACTGGAAATGGACAGAGTGCCCAAAGCCGGCTATAAAATAGAAGGGCTAAACATCACAGGCTTTCAGCGTAAGCTGTCACTAAAAAACCTGGCATTCCCCTTAAAACTGGCGGGAAGTATGGCTAGGGCTCTGTGGATTGTCAGAAAATTTCGTCCTGATGTTGCTGTAGGTGTGGGCGGTTATGCCAGTGGCCCGGTACTAAGAATTGCAGGATGGCTGGGAGTCCCTACTGTATTACAAGAGCAAAATTCTTACGCAGGTGTCACCAACAGGATACTAGCGGCCAGGGCTTCACTCGTATGTGTGGCCTACCAGGGTATGGAAAATTTTTTCCCTACACATAAACTGTTATTTACAGGCAATCCGGTGCGTAAAGACATACTGGAAAACAGAATCAACAAAAGTGATGCATTAGAGACGCTGAGGTTGGACCAAAATAAGAAAACTGTCCTGATTTTTGGCGGAAGCCTGGGAGCCGGAACCATCAATGCGGCTGTCAGGAAAAATGCAGACCTGTTGATGTCAGCAAACGATATCAACCTCATCTGGCAGGTCGGCAAGGCTTATTATGATGAATACAAAACCTGTTCGCTTGCCGGCCGGTCAGATGTACTGATTCTGCCTTTTATTGAAAATATGGATGTAGCCTATAGTGCGGCCGATGTAGTTGTGTGCAGGGCCGGGGCTCTGACCATCTCTGAGCTGTCTGTGCTGGGTAAAGCAGCCATCCTCATCCCATCACCCAATGTGGCCGAGGATCATCAGACCGCCAATGCAAGGTCACTTACAGACAAAAAGGCTGCCCTCATGATTAGGGATGATGAGGCAGGCGATAAGCTGGTGACCATGGTAAGGTGGCTCCTCGATGAGCCCAGGCATATAATGGAACTGGAAGAAAACATAGGTTTTTTTGCCAGACCTCTTTCAGCAACGCAGATAGCTGCGGAGATTTTGAAATTGTGCAAAACCGAACAGCCATGAGACTGGACGCATTAAAGCACGTGTATTTCATAGGCATCGGTGGCATCGGCATGAGTGCCATAGCACGGTATTTTATCTCCCGGGGCATCAGGGTGTCAGGGTATGACAGGACAAGGACTGTACTTACGGAGGCTCTTGAAAATGAGGGCATGGCTATCAACTACACGGATGACATGAATGAGGTGCCTGCAGACATAGACATGGTCGTTTACACGCCTGCCATTCCAGCCGATCATACGGAATTGTGTCATTTTAAGGCATCTTCTTTACCCCTACTCAAAAGGTCTGAAGTCCTTGGCCTTATCAGCAACGATCTAAGGTCCGTAGGCATAGCCGGTACACATGGCAAGACCACTACCAGCACCATGACAGCTCATGTGCTTAAAGTAGGGGGCATAGATGTCTCTGCCTTTCTGGGGGGTATATCTGCAGATTACAACAGCAACTTCATCATCGGCAAAAGTGATGTTGTCGTCCTCGAGGCTGACGAATATGACAGGTCGTTTTTAAGACTGGCCCCGTTTATAGCTTCCATATCATCGATGGACCCAGACCACCTCGATATATACGGTGACAGGGACAAAATGATAGAGACAGGCTACAAAGCCTATGCATCAAGAGTAAGGGACAATGGCTTCCTGATCATCAGAGAAGGGCTGCTGGCTGAGTTTTCTGTCGGGGAGTTGATGGCCTTTTACAAGCGGGGCATCACTGTCCTGGAATACGGTTATGGTCCGGGGGTGCAGATCCGCATTAGCAATATAGGAGTGTCTGAGGGCCGATACCACTTTGACTACGAAGGACTAGGCATAATGATGGAGCATGTGACCCTAAATATTGCCGGAAGGCACAATGTAGATTCAATACATTAGAATGTCTATCCTTGATAGGCATTCAAGATTTACTAGCGTCAGTAGAAGATATTCTTAATATAGCAGATAGAAACCTTAAACAACGGCAATATTTTCC
>JAKQGD010000539.1 GCA_029573365.1 Bacteroidota bacterium
CTCATGATCAAGGCTGGGGCTGTTTTGCCTTTAGGGCAGGACATGATGTACACCGGCGAAAAACCTGACACACTCATCAGTTTATATGTTTTTGAAGGGGCAGATGGCAGTTTTGACCTCTATGGTGACGAAGGCAATGGCTACGGGTATGAGAAAGGAGCCTTCAGCTTAGTAAAGCTGGAGTATAGAGATGCCGATGGAAAACTTGTCATAGGAGACAGAAAGGGCCAATATCCCGGTTTGCCCGAAAGGGTCCGGTTTAAGGTATTTTTCATCCTCCAGGGCAGCAAGGCCGGTGTAGATGAAGCTAAAAGGCCGACAGCAGAAGTTATATATACAGGTAAGCGTACTGAAATCGTGCTTAGATGAAAACAAGGATAGTTCTGCTGCATATTGATATCAATCCAACCAGAAAGCCACAGGAAATTCCATTTTAAATTTTACGGGACTTCCGTTTAATATCAGAGGAGAGTATCCTTCCTGGCTTGCCATCATAAAAGCTCTTTTTGCTTCTTCGTCACACTCCACGGAAACACTTTTTTTGACACCTAAATTAGTCACTCTGCCATTAATGTCAAATTCCACGTCCAGTATAATAACACCTTCAATTCCATTTTGCCGAGCTGCAGCAGGGTATTTCATTGTTCTGTAGATATCCAATGTCCATTGGACTTTTCCTTGGGTGGGCTGTGGTTTTATTTCCTCATTCAGGTTAACAGGCAGATAAGTGCCATCATTATCAGAATCAACAAGATACACAGTCTCGGGCATGACTTTACTTTTATGTATGGTAGTCTCGTTTTCTACTATACCCTTATTAGGTGTACAACTTTGTATGAGCAAGGTTAAAAACAGTGGTAAACAATTGCGGATTTGCATGTATTAAAAAATAATTTTTAAAATTTAAACTACTGTCTTAAACGCAATTAATTGGACACAATAAAAACTTAAATAAACTTGTTTTGGTGCCCAAAACAAGGCTTACAAGAGGAAAGAACATGCATGTCCGTTCCTCTTGTAAGGAGGAACTCGTAGGGGCTTTGGAATCCAAT
>JAKQGD010000543.1 GCA_029573365.1 Bacteroidota bacterium
AGGTCAAGTAGCAGAGATCATCGAGCGACTGCGAAACGCACACATAAAAGCCAGACATTACTGTTATGCCTACAGGATAGGTACCGAGGGCAACAGATTCAGGGCCAATGATGATGGTGAGCCCTCGGGCACAGCCGGCAAACCCATCATGGCTCAAATCCAAAGCCACGGACTCACAAACGTGATTGTAGTGGTTGTTCGGTATTTTGGTGGTATAAAACTAGGAGCCGGAGGATTGGCACAAGCATATAAAGAGGCAGCCCGGGAAGCTCTTTGCCGGGCAGAGACAGTGGTCAGGTATGTGTCAGATGACTTTATGGTCGCCTTTGGCTATGACCAAATGGGCCACATTTTGTCCGTAATCAAGGAGATGCCAGAGGTAGGTATCACCGACAAATCATTTGAAAAGGAATGCTGGGTGACCATAAGCATCCGTCGGTCATTGAGTTCTACTGTCCTTCTGACGCTTAAAGCAAGAATCCTCCAGGTGACCACAGAACAGGCAGCTGACATAAAAGAAATACCCGGAGTCACCATCACGGGGATTCATTGAAGCAGAGATAGCTTATTTTTTTTCGGGTGTGGTCTTTGATTTTTCGTACTCTTCATTGAGTCTTTTGACCGTTTCTTCTGTGATATCCATGGTGCGGCGACCGTACATGACACTACCTGTGGAACCCTTCATCAGCACAAAATCAAATCCCTTTTCATCAGCTATCTTGTCGAGAAAAACATCTATTTTATCCTGAAGGTCCTTTTGAGTGGCTTGAAGCTGCTTATCCAGGTCAAGGGCCGCATTGTCTCTTTGTTTCATAAGAGCCTCTTCTTCCCTGGCCAGATTTTGCTGCTGCTGAGCATATTTTTCTTCCATCTTTTTAAGCTCTATAGGAGCAATGGTATTAGCCTTTTGCTGGATTTCGGACACTTCCTGCTGAAATCGGGCCAGTCTTTTCTGGAAAGCCTCGATCTTTCCGGCGAGGGCTTTTTCTGCGGTTTTGGACTGGCTTTCCAATTCAGTTTTTTTATCGATGTACAGCTGATACTTGGTCAGCAGAGTATCTATATCTATATAGACTATTTTATTTGATGCTGTTGTAGTCTGCTCGGCTGCAGGTTT
>JAKQGD010000545.1 GCA_029573365.1 Bacteroidota bacterium
CTTTCGTCAAAAAAAAGTGACAATGCGTATTTAACCCCGGTTTGAGTACGGCTGATTTTGATATGAGGTTTAATACATTTATCTGAATATGAAAGCTTTATTTCGTCAGCCTTTACTTTTCGCTGTAAGTCAACACACATATACGCACCCTGCAAGGTTGCCATCTGATAAAAAGCGGCCGTTTTTTTATTGATTATCGAAGCTACCGTTTTTTGGGAATCAGGACTAAGCAGCAGGTCAGGAAGAGAAAGTGCTTTTTTCCTGCCTTTATTAAGTACTTTTTCCATTTCCTTAGGCGACAGAGCCCACGCTGCTTCGAGCAACTGCTTGTCAGAATCCGAAATTTGCGGGAGGTAGCTGGCCAGATTTTCCGGCAAAGCTGCTGCTTTCTGATACCCAGGGCGACCCTGACTGTCTGTATCACAAATTACAGGAAATGGCAGATACTGCTCAGTACCGGGAATCACTAAAAGGTTATATACTATGCAATATCTGGTTTTGACCATACGTGGTGAAACTGAACGGGAATTTTATGTTAGGGGGCACAAAAATATAGTTTCAGAAATTTTTGGGCTTTATTATCAGGCTTTTTTTTAAATCGTCTTAAATTTGACTTCCTAACCAATCACAATCATGTCAAAACCCAAAATCCTGGTAACCGGTGCCAATGGACAAATAGGCCGGGTACTCACAGAAGAACTCAGACAAATACATGGTAAAAATGCGGTTCTGGCAACAGATATAACCAAACTTGATGCCGCAAATGAGCCATTTGAATTTCTCGACATCCTCAACAAGCAACGCTTAAAGGAAATAGTGGAGGACCACCACATAACCCAGATTTACCACCTGGCAGCTATACTCTCAGCCAATGGTGAATGGAATCCCGCCAAGACCTGGAACATCAATTTAAATGGTTTGCTGGCCATACTGGAACTAGCCAAAGACAAAGAGCTGGAAAAAGTGTTTTTTCCCAGTACAATAGCTGTATTTGGAAATACGACGCCCCGGGTAAACACCCCTCAGGATGTGCCGCTGTTGCCTACCACGGTATATGGCATGAGCAAGGCCAGTGGTGAACTTTGGTGCAATTATTACTTTAAACGTTATGGTGTGGATGTGAGGTCACTGCGTTATCCCGGTATTGTCGGATGGCAGTCGCTACCCGCAGGTGGAACCACCGATTATGCCGTGGAAATATTCCACGCAGCCCTCAAAGATGGCCATTATGAATGTTTCCTTAACGAGAACACACGCCTGCCTATGATGTACATGAGTGATGCCATCAAAGCAACACTGGACCTGATGCATGCCGACAAGGAACAAATAAGAGTGCGGTACGGGTACAACCTGGCTGCGATGAGCTTTACACCCGCAGAAATAGCCGCAGAAATCCGCAAACATATCGAAGGATTCAGCATATCATATAAACCGGACTTCAGGCAGGAAATTGCATCCACCTGGACAGAATCCATTGACGACAGTCATGCAAGAGCAGACTGGGGCTGGTCACCCCAATACGATCTGCCCGCCATGGCCGGCGATATGCTTGCTCATCTCCGCCCAATGCTTCAAATTTAAAAAAAAACAAAATCATGGACAAAGCCTCCATAATGCAACAGATAGCTCAGGAACTGCTCGAACTAAAGGAAGCAGGGTTGTTTAAATCAGAGAGGATCATCACCACACCGCAGTCGGCCAGAATAAAAACCACGGCTGGTAAGGAGGTGCTTAATTTTTGTGCCAACAATTATCTCGGGCTTTCTTCCCATCCTGATATTATTGCTGCAGCCAAAGAAGCCATAGATACACATGGTTTTGGAATGTCATCCGTCAGGTTTATATGCGGCACCCAGGATATCCACAAGGAGCTGGAACAAAAAATTGCCTCCTTTGTCGGGCAGGAAGACGCCATCCTTTATGCTGCGGCATTTGACGCCAACGGTGGGTTGTTTGAGCCCCTGCTCAACGAAGAGGATGCTGTCATCTCGGACATGTTAAACCACGCTTCCATCATTGACGGCATAAGGCTATGCAAGGCTAAACGATATCGTTACGAAAATAATGACATGGCTGACCTCGAGGCCCGGCTTATACAAGCCCGGGCAGAAAACTGCAGACGGATACTCATTGCTACGGATGGAGTCTTTTCCATGGATGGAATCATAGCCCAGGTAGATAAAATCTGTGACATGGCCGACAAGTATGGGGCACTCGTCATGGTAGACGACTGTCATGCAACAGGCTTTGTGGGCAAAACAGGACGAGGATCAGCTGAACATAATGGAGCTTTCGGCTGTGTGGACATTATAACAGGCACCTTTGGTAAAGCACTGGGTGGGGCCTCAGGAGGGTTTACAGCAGCCTCTAAAGAGATTGTAGAATTGCTCAGACAAAGATCACGTCCTTACCTTTTTTCAAATACCCTTGCACCTGCGATTGTCGGAGCTTCACTCAGGGTATTAGAAATCCTTGGCAAAAGCACAGAACTTCGCGACAGGCTGGAAAAAAATACCTCACTTTTCAGAAGTGAAATGGGCAAGGCGGGTTTTGATATTGTACCAGGGACGCACCCCATCACTCCGGTGATGTTGTACGACGCACCTCTGGCACAAAAATTTGCCTCGGAGTTACTCGAAGAAGGAATATATGTCATTGGCTTCTTTTTCCCCGTGGTACCCAAAGGCAAAGCCAGAATAAGGGTTCAGATCAGTGCCGGGCACGAAACGGAGCATATTTATAGGGCTGTAGAGGCATTCACGAAAGTGGGCAAACGACTAGGTGTCGTCTGATGTGCCGTCAGGTTTGAAGTACACCGGGATTAAATTTTTCAACCGTACCGTGGTCCGCCATTTCTATACCCAGGGATACGAATTCACGTGTAGACCTTGGATCTATGATGGCATCTACCCACAATCTGGCAGCAGCATAGTAAGGTGTGGTCTGGCTGTCATACCTTGCCTTAATTTCCTCAAATAATTTTACTTCGCCTTCCGGGTCAGGGGCATGGCCTTTTTTTCTGAGCGTACTCACCTGGATTTGCGTAAGTACCCGTGCAGCCTGAGTACCTCCCATCACCGCAATTTTTGCCGTCGGCCATGCCACAATAAGTCGTGGGTCATATGCCTTGCCACACATGGCGTAGTTGCCTGCTCCAAACGAATTTCCTATAACGACCGTAAACTTAGGCACCGTACTGTTTGCCACGGCATTTACCATCTTGGCTCCGTCCTTGATGATGCCTCCGTGCTCCGACCTCTTTCCGACCATAAAGCCTGTGACGTCGTGCATAAAGAGAAGCGGAATTTTTTTCTGATTACAATTCATGACAAACCTTGTAGCCTTATCTGCGGAGTCCGAATAAATGACACCTCCAAACTGCATCTCCCCGGCGGCATTTTTTACCACCAGCCTCTGATTGGCAACAATACCTACGGCCCAGCCATCAATTCTGGCGTATCCACAAATGATAGACTTGCCATAATCCTCCTTGTATTGTGTAAAATCCGAACCGTCAACCAGCCTTGTGATGATTTCAAGCATATCATAAGGTTTGGCAGGATTCTCAGGCATAATACCCATAATTTCTGCGGGCTTAAGTTTAGGAGCTACGGGATTCACTCTGTCAAAGCCGGCTTTTTCGGGTTTGCCTATTTTGGATACCAGTTTACGGATGGTTTTAAGACAGGTGGCATCATCTGGCATGCGGTAATCTGTAACTCCCGATATTTCGCAATGGGTACGGGCCCCTCCCAGTGTTTCCTGATCTACTTCTTCGCCTATGGCAGCTTTAACCAGGTATGGACCGGCCAGAAATATAGAACCTGTGCCGTCCACTATCAGAGCCTCATCTGACATGATGGGCAGATAGGCACCACCGGCCACACAACTGCCCATGATGGCGGCTATTTGCGGGATACCCATAGAAGACATCCGGGCATTGTTTCTAAAGATACGGCCAAAATGTTCTTTATCAGGGAAAATCTCATCCTGCATAGGCAGATAAACTCCGGCACTGTCCACAAGGTAGATAATAGGAATGCGGTTTTCCATGGCGATTTCCTGGGCACGAAGGTTCTTTTTACCTGTCATAGGAAACCACGCTCCTGCTTTGACTGTCGCATCATTGGCCACTATCATGACCAGTCTGCCCTCTACCTTTCCCAGCCCGGCTACCACGCCTGCCGCAGGGCAGCCGCCGTGTTCGGCATACATGTCGTAAGCTGCAAAGGCCCCGATTTCAAAAAATTTGGATTCCTTGTCTATCAGCAAATTGATACGCTCCCTCGCTGTCAATTTGCCTTCTTCATGCAGCCGGGCCGTTCTTTCCTTGCCACCCCCAAGCATGATTTTATCCAGTTTTTTATTTACATCAGCCACCTGCAACAGCATATGGTCTTCGTTTCGGTTGTACTCCAGTGACTTATCTTCCATCTTTTGTGATTGCTGCCGCACTCTGCAGCGGCTGGTTACTCATCTCATTTAAGACTACAAATATAACCCACAGCCAACAAGTGTACAAGCCCTAAAGGACAACGAAAGAAGATAATGTTCCCTTGTATCAGTCAGGCATTCTGAAGGTATAAGGGTATTCTCCGGGATATTTGGGATAAAAACCTTCAAAAATTATAGTTTGTCCCCGATTTTCTTCCAATATCTTTCTAAGGTTG
>JAKQGD010000551.1 GCA_029573365.1 Bacteroidota bacterium
CAACCTGGTTACCCTGGGCGTCTGAAAAATAAATCTCAGCCTGAGCAATACCCTTGCCGGTCACCTTGTCAATAATCTTCCCTTTCATGATGATGTTTTTGTGTGTAGTGCAACCAATAATGGCCGCGGCTCGCCTTGCGCTTTTCCATGAGGTAAAAACGCAAGCCTATAAAGCCGTAAAAGGCCAGGATTAAAAACCATATAATAAAAAGCGCCTTCATTGTCTCAGGCGTGCCGGCGGGTCCTTTTTCAAAAAACCGCCCTCGCTGTTGGTCAACAGGTTTTTACTTATGTAGGCCAAAAAGGCCATCAGGGCCGCGGTACCGATGTACTTTATTTCGGCCCAGCCGAACTGCAGACCGGAGTTTTGCAACAACTCATAAACCGTTGCCACAATAGCCGTAAGCACGGCCAAAATAAGGCCTTTGATCCAGTCCCCCAGTTTGAGCGAAAAAAATTTACTTTTCATTTTTTATAAAAATATAGTAAAACGTCCAGTTTTCCTGATGTCTGCCGCAACTCTTTACTGATGTCATCAAGTTTCAGGTTTATTTCGGCGGTCTGTACCTCCAGGCGCTCGATCCTCCTGATGTTATCACTGATACGGTCATTGATTGACTGATCCCGCGCCCCAACTCCGTAAAGCCGTCCCAGCAGGACAAAACAAAAAATGGCTATGTTCAGCGTCAGGCTGTACAAAATAGCTTTCTGTTTTATGTGATCCAAAAAACGCGTCATTGTCTCTTATACCAGTAAACAAGCCGGTAATGTATTGTTGATCCCGTGCGGTTTTTTATATATCCCTTATAATTTCTGTCAAATATCAGGGCAATTTTTTCCGCTGTTGATGAAGTTACCACGCCCTCGCTGTTGTTGATTAAAGTCATTCCGTTGTCTTCATCGAAAAGAAATTCAGCATATTCAATTGAACCGCCTGTCGTATGTTCCCAAAAATGGCCCCAGCCGTCAGCATTGAAGGTAATAAAAAAGGCGCTGTCATCATTTACCAGTGTCCCGGTTTTTATCATGTGAAAAAGCTGGTCATCATAGCAAAACCCTGTATAAAAGGTTGTGGTGTCCTTGTTGATCCTGGTTTTTATTGCAGTTTGCCCGGCGGCCCCGATCATTATCGTGCTGTCAGCAAGCCCTTGCAACTCATTACCGACTATTGTGGAATAATCCAGCCCGCGCGCGTTGTGTCCCAGGAAAAGCGAAGCCGTGTCACCTTTTTGTATTGATCCCAGGCTGGCGCCGGCGTTGTAACCCAGGGCCGTTACCTGGTAATAATTTGTCGTGTCGTACAACGTGAGCGGACCGACAGCGACTGTATATTCAATGGTGTCCGCTTTTTCCAGGGCCTTGTTTCCTATGGCCGTGACGTAATTAAGCACCTTTGCCCGCCTGATCGTCTGGTTACCTATGCCAATGACGTACGCGATTTTTTCAGCCATGGACCCGACAAGCGGACCCATCAAAACTACATTGATCACCGTGTCAGCTTTCGCCGCCACCCCGTAACCGCTCATAATGGAATTATTGAGGCTTTCCAGGCTGTCCAGCGTCATGTCTCCAAGTATGGTGTTATAACTGCCTACCCAGGACGTGTTGGTTATGTTTCCCAGCAGTAAACTGGTGCCTTTGCGCTGCAGGGTCCGTACCCTGTAAATGTCAATGTGAGCCGTGTTATAGGTCGCGTTTGTGTCAATGTCCAGTATGCCTATTACCTTACAATATTTGAAAAACCAGGTACTATCAGCCACTGCCACCCGGCCCTGAAAATAAGGTTCTGTATAATTGTTCCTCAGACCTGTTTGGGCCATCATGCCCAGGGAGAAAAAAAACAAGGCAAGTATGGTGATGATCCTTTTCATAAAAAGAAAATATTTACCGTGGCGCTGCTTATAGCCCCGGCGCTGGTGATCTTTATGCTGTTGGTGTCAATGATTGACCAGTCCACAAAAACCGCTTCACTGCTGCTGTTTACCACTTGCACCATGCGCGCCGTTTTTCCCATTGAATGTGTGACCGTGGTATCACCTTTTACAATGTTTACCGTTGCAGTATAGCCGCCAGTCGGAATGCCCGCGGCCCCGCTGTGTGCAAATGATACACCTATTCCGCAACCTATTGCCATA
>JAKQGD010000556.1 GCA_029573365.1 Bacteroidota bacterium
CAAAGACGTACATAAAGTAGGCAGAGCCAAATGCCGCAGTGTGGCACAGGCTTGTAGTTTCTTTTAAAGAAATGGAACGTATATGCCAAAGCACCCTTTGGCGGCCCGGCACAGATAGTGGAATACCTGGGAAGATATACCCATAAAGTGGCCATAACTGCACATCGTATCATAAGTATTGATGACAACAATATCAGTTTTCGGTATAAAGATTATCAGGATGGTAACAAGCAGAAAGTAATGACACTCAGTCATGTCGAGTTTTTAAGACGATTTGAACAGCATATACTGCCTAAGGGTTTAGTAAAAATCCGCCATTCGGGTTATTTGCACAGTAAGGATAAGATGAAGCGGATAGCAGAGGTGTGCAGACAATTACAACTGCCTACACCCATGCCTCGGGTAGCCATACCCGCCACCGTGAGGCTGATGCTACAAACCGGAAAAGACGTGACAGTATGTCCGGTATGCCGAATAGGAAAACTACAATTGGTACGTACCATGATTTTCTACAACGGACGTCTCATAGATGTCCTGCAACTGCGCAATCGTGGCTCACCAAGGATAAAAAACGAACAGCATGATGAGTAGAAATAGTAAAAATACAAACCATAACCAATTGTCTGAAAACAAGTATCGTTTTTGGGTAGGGGCAGCTGTGTACGAACGGGTAAAGAATTTAGCAAAATGTATGCAAATACTAAGCAAGATCCATCCATCTAATCCTCCAGCTACTCACAAAACCACCTAAGAGAAAACGCCCCAAGCCCGGTGTCGCTGAACACCGGATTGCAAAAGCCCCGTTCGTTTATGATCCGGGGCTTTGGTTTTTTAAGGTACCTCGCGTATGTGGTCGGGCTTTTTCAATCCGCTTAATGTTACCAGCTGGCGTTCAGTCGTCAGTGTCTTGAAACGCTTACTGTCAACGGTTTTAAGTCCGCCATTTTTTCCTGTCGGGGTTTGTGTGTCGGGTATTTTTTATTTTCAGAAGGGAAGGAAATTTTTTTAATTCAATTTTCCTGAGGTGGAAATAAGCACACTCTTTTTACAGCTTTGGTCGTGGGTAGCATTGAGCGGCTGCAAAATGTGTGTGCTTATGTGAGTGGCTATTTAGAAAGTTGTAATATTCTGTATGCTCCCCTTGCTACAATGATAAATACAATTGCTCCAATGATTAGGTCAGGATAGGATGAATTGAGCCAATTCACCAAAAGTCCTGCTGTAATTACCCCTGTGTTAATGATTAC
>JAKQGD010000562.1 GCA_029573365.1 Bacteroidota bacterium
CATGTTTTCGTAATCTTCTATGAGTTCCCGGATTAAATCAAAAGTACGCACTGCCCACTCAGTGCCAAGCGCATAATCAATCTTCCACTCAGCCCAAAACAGCTTCAACCCATACGTTTGACAATAAGACAAAATTTCATAGACGTACGAGGTTGGGAAGGGCTGCTCATGCTCCAAATGCCAACTGACAACTTCAGCAAAGCGTAGCCATTGCACGTTGGCAACTGACCGAGCATCTGAGATCTGGGAGGTGGAAAGTTGGGGAGTAGGCGATTCCCCGCTTCCGCCACCAAAAACATCAAGCATAATCGGGATACCCTCAGAGCCCCCAAAGTTTGCGGTTATCCAGGCTAGCTCCTCAGCCCAGTTTTCGTGACCGTTATATTCAGGCAGAAGAGCAACTTCATATTTGCCACTGTTAGCGGATAGGATCTGATGATAAACCGCATCCACATCTGGAATGTGCACTATTAGTCCGGAGGTTTTTTCGCAGACATGATGCACAACCGTCTCCAGGCTCATCAGGCAACCCCCACATAAGGCTCAACTTCAGAGTCAATGTAGGTCTGCAGAAACATTACAGCTGCATCCCAAAGGTCCTGAGCCTTCACCGGATCCCTGACTCGGCGGTAAGCCCAGCCGGCAAAATGGGTAGCAGCCTGCACAACAAGCAAAGGCACCACAGCTGGAACAGCCAAATCTTTGGGCTTCAAAAACCCATCAACCAAACCGCATCCAACAGAAACACAGCCAGCCAACTCCACATCCTCACTGGTTTCCTCTAAGTCAATATGCAAGACAACTTTGACATCTGCGACTGAACAGTAATCAGCCAACCTACACTACCCCAAAGCAACAACAAATAGAAAATGGGTATGAAACCTAGAAAAGAATTTTTCACACAAAAAAACCAAGAAAAAAACCACATTAAATAAACATAAAGGATAAACCAGACTTTAATCAGTTAGGGGTTTGCTGGGGCTCTGGGGAGGAGAAAAGAAAAATGCAACTTTTGCGACGACCCATTACCTAATATGATTTTAACCCAGAGCCCACTCAGCCCATTTTGTCATCACTTTTTT
>JAKQGD010000017.1 GCA_029573365.1 Bacteroidota bacterium
GGTTACTTTCACTCCCACCTCTGACATAAGGTGTTTAACATAGCCTGAACAATCGAGAACAGTTGAGCCTATTTTGGACCTGTATTTTAAGCCCAGATACTTTTCGGCATTCTGGACTAAATACTGACGTAAGCCAGCCGCTTCAACCTTTGGAGCCTTGACAGGCTCTGTGGAAGGAAAAAACAAAATCAGAAACATCAAGTACTTCATTGATTGCTCATTGGTTTTCTGGTAAATCCTGTTAAAAACAGGCATACCGGGTATAAAGATTGACTGTCTGCGACACAAAGATAGTCAAGACTTTAAAAATATAAAATTTTAAATGTATTATTTTTTAGCCATCAGCCGCGGCCCGGATTACCAAACTAACGTCTTCAGACGGGGATTTATTGGACAAAATATAAATAATAGCCCTGTTTTTTGTAATAAAGCAATAAAACCATACTTTTGAACTTTGCTTATCAATAATCAAAATATCTGATCTAATGAATTTTCGAAAACTTGCCGTTACAGGCCTCCTCATTTTTTTCAGTATTGCATTCTATGCCCAAACGGATACAATGACAACCACTACTGACGGGCAGCCACAAGCAACAGAGCAAGCCGCTGCTACCGGAATGGGTATGGATGAAAAGATAAATGCTGCTTTTAAACCTTTTGCCAATCTTACAGAAAACTTAGTTTTGTATCCAATTCATGTGGGAGGCAATGAAAAAATAATTGAGGATACCGAAAGGCCTAAATGGTACCCACAAAAGACGGAATCGGGAGTAGATCTGCCACTGATCGTTATACTTCTTTCAATTGGGGGGTTATTTTTCTCCATTTATTTTGGGTTTCCCAGTATAAGGAAGTTTGGTTTGGCCACCAGGGTTGTGCAGGGTGAATTTGATGAAATAGAGTCCAAGGGTACCATTGACACACATCCCGAGGAGACAGTATTTGCCGTTGACGGTGACATTGTAGGGACCATCAGAGAGGAACATCACCATGGGGAGGTAAGTCACTTCCAGGCTCTTGCTACGGCAGTGTCGGGAACGGTGGGCCTTGGAAATATTGCAGGTGTGACTATAGCCATCTCCGTAGGTGGACCGGGAGCTACATTTTGGATGATTGTCAGCGGTTTGTTGGGCATGACACTCAAGTTTGTGGAGTGTACCCTGGGTGTACAATACCGGGATATAAACAAGGCTGGAGTTGTGTACGGAGGGCCCATGTATTACCTGTCAAAGGGGCTCAAAGAAAAAGGATACACAGGGCTGGGCAAAGTGCTGGCTGTACTTTTTGCAATTCTGTGTATCGGAGGGTCTTTTGGCGGTGGAAATGCTGCCCAGGCCAATCAGGCCGCTGCCCAGATTTCTTCACTGTTTGACATGCAGGGCGGTTCCTCCGGATTTATTATTGGAGTAGGCATTGCCATAATAGTAGGCATCACGATTATAGGAGGTATCAAGAGAATTGCCAATGTAACAGAAAAACTGGTGCCCCTTATGGCCATCATATATATTGTGGCGTGTCTTGTGGTTATATTTCTCAATATTTCACATATAGGTGAGGCGTTAAGTCAGATATTTACACAGGCCTTTAACCCACAAGCCGGACTTGGGGGTATTCTGGGTGTGTTGGTCATTGGTTTCAGAAGGGCAGCGTTTTCCAATGAAGCAGGTGCAGGATCGGCATCCATAGCTCACTCCGCTGTAAGGACAAAATATTCGGCATCAGAAGGTCTTGTGGCTTTGCTGGAGCCATTTATTGATACAGTGGTGATATGTACCATGACGGCACTGGTGATTATCATTTTTAATACGGAGGGCCTTTTCCAGTATGGTGCCCAAAAGGTAATGATTGATGGTAAGATGTACGAAGGCGCCACGCTGACCTCTCTGGCCTTTGCTGAGCATATTTCTTTTTTTCCTACGATACTGACTATAGCTATTTTCCTGTTTGCTGTATCTACTATGATTTCGTGGTCCTATTACGGGCTGCAAGCGTGGATGTATCTCTTTGGCAAAGGCAAGGTAACAGAGATGACCTACAAAATCATATTCCTACTGTTTATCGTGATAGGGGCTTCCGCCAATATGAGTTCTGTCTGGGGATTCAGCGACGCCATGATTCTGGCCATGGTATTTCC
Source organism: Bacteroidota bacterium (assembly GCA_029573365.1). GTDB lineage: Bacteria > Bacteroidota > Bacteroidia > Chitinophagales > Saprospiraceae > OLB9. The sequence goes on from JAKQGD010000017.1 coordinate 2,135, forward strand.
CAATATGATAGGACTGCTTATTCTGTTTCCTATAGTAAAAAAGCAACTGCAGAGATACGAAAAAGCCATAGGCTCATCAAAATAACACATCAAATCGAAAGTAAAAACCCGGATCGGACAGGTCCGGGTTTTTTATTTGGTCAAAGCACAAAAACACTTATTTTAAAATGAAACATGTAGCATACATTCTGCTTGGTTCCAATATGGGAGACAGAAAACAAAAACTTCAACAGGCAATGGAACGGATAGCCAAGGACGCAGGCAATGTCACATCTTCCTCCTCCATTTATGAAACCGAGCCATGGGGTGTCAAAGAACAGGCATTTTTTCTAAACCAGGTCATTGAAATCAAAACTGATATGGCTCCGGCAGAACTGCTAATGGCACTTAAAAAAACTGAGGAAGCCATAGGCCGCACTGGACAAACCAAATGGGGCCCCCGTGAGATCGACATCGATATCCTGTATTATGATGAG
>JAKQGD010000028.1 GCA_029573365.1 Bacteroidota bacterium
TGGTAGATCGAATCTTGGCCGTAAAAATAATCCAGCATCATAAATGTTTCACCTGTGCCCAAAAACTGATATGTTATAATGATTCCCCATGATAAAAATAACCAGATGCCCAATTAGTGGCAGTAACAGAAGCGTAAAATACCTCGACCTTGGCGATGTTCCATTGGTGAATAACTTATGTGAAACCAGGGAAGAGTCACTTACCATTGAACGCTTCCCCCTTGCCATCCAGCTTTTCCCTGCAAGCAATTTTACCTGCCTGACAGAGATCGTTGATAAAGGCAAGTTATTTGAAACCTATCTCTATTATTCTGGCATCAACAAACCATATCTGGCTCATTGTTCCAGGATGTATGATTATCTGGGTGATTTTGTTGATTTACATGAAAACGACTATGTTGTTGATGTAGGTGGCAATGACGGATCCCTGCTCAAAGAATTCCGCAAAAAAAATCCCAAACTGGTTTATGTCAACGTCGATGGCAGCCATAGTTTCCTTGAAGTAAATACCGCTGCCGGCATCCAGTATGTAAATGAATATTTCAGTGAGGAAACAGACCTCAAATTCAAAGCCAGAGTCATTACATCGACCAATGTCTTTCAACATACCGAACCCATGCGCTCCTTTGTCAAAGGCATTTATCGTAACCTGTCCGAAGATGGTGTCTGGTGTCTTGAATTTCCTTACTTCATAACCACCCTGGTCAATTTCAACTATGACCAGGTTTACCATGAGCATGTCTATTACTTTTTACTGCAAAATATCATTGACATAACCGAACAGGAAGGTTTAAAGGTTGTAAATACCTCCTTTTATGATATGCACGCCGGGACTCTGCGGGTGATCATTGCCAAACAATCCTCAAGCAGGCAACCAGACCACACCATTGACCAATTCCTGGAGATGGAAAAGATCATCAATGAGGACTACTGTCTTGACTGGGGAAAACGCACCTATGAAAAAATGGTTGAGTACAAGAGGTTTTTAACGGATCTGGTTTCCGAGGGTAAAAAGATCGCTTGTTTTGGCGCAGCAGGCAAAGGCTGTGTGTTTCTCAACTCCTGTGAGATCGATCATATGATCATTGATTACATCATAGATGACACCCCTCTCAAACAGGGTAAATACATGCCCGGAACTGGCATCCAGGTGGTATCTCGGGAGTACCTTGATACCCATAAGGTTGACTACATCCTGATCCTTGCCCATAATTTTAAAGATTACATCATCGAGTCCATGCGACCTCAATTTGATGGCAAGTTCCTTGTCATGTACCCGGATATCCAGGTTATCTAAGCCATCACTTGCACTTAAAAATCAACCACTATAAAAATTTTAGCTCCTTGTGCCGACCATTTTAGGTTGGCACACTTTTT
>JAKQGD010000037.1 GCA_029573365.1 Bacteroidota bacterium
ATAAAAGCGGCTGGAATTATTTTATAGGCCTGATTCCCTTGGTGGGAGGCATCATTCTATTGGTGTGGTTTTGTACCGAAGGAAACAGGTTTACCAATAATTACGGTCCTGATCCAAAGGGGGGAGGCGAATTGTCCGATATTGGCAAATCCGAACTTGTGTAGTCCCATTTAAAATTTACATCCGAAAACTTCCGAACCACCATGCAAAAGTTTAAAAACATATATGTGGCGGCTACCAGCCAGCACGTGGGCAAAACCACCTCTACGCTGGGACTCGTATCTTCATTTATGAAAAAAGGCTTAAAAGTAGGTTACTGCAAGCCTGTGGGGCAGAAGTTTCTGGATCTTCAAAATCTGAGGGTTGATAAGGATACGATTCTGTTTGCGGATTTAATAAATTTTGAGATTATTCCTGAATTACACAGCCCGGTCATTCTTGGCCCCGGAGCGACAGAAATGTATCTGGACGAACCTGAAAAGTTTAATATTGAATCAATTCTCATCAATGCTGAAAGAGAATTGGCTGCAGCCAATGAAATCGTCATTTATGAGGGGACGGGCCATCCGGGTGTAGGCAGTGTAGCGAATGTGTCCAATGCCAGGGTGGCAAAACTACTTAACGCAGGTGTGGTTATGGTAGTGGAAGGTGGGGTAGGCAGTACCATCGACATGCTTAATATGACCACTGCTCTTTTCAGGGAAGAGCAGGTGCCCATCATCGGGGTGATCATCAATAAAGTGCTTCCTGACAAGATGGACAAGGTCAGGCATTATGTAGGTAAATGGATGAAAGCCCACGATCTGAGAATGCTGGGTCTGATGCCCTATGAAAATAAGCTGGCCTTTCCGCTGATACGGACGGTAGCTGAGGCGGTAAAAGGAGTGGTCACATACAACGCCGATTATATGGACAATAAAGTAGAAAGCATTATTGCAGGATCGCTCATAGACCTGAAGGAGCTCAAAAGCTCACAGGACCTGTTGCTAGTTGTTGCCACAAGATCCATCAACGAGGCCATCAGAAAAATTGAGTTTATTTCTCACAACAATCATATACCAAATTGTCCACTTTCGGGAATAGTAACTACTGGAGACGGCAACATGGACAAGCACACCATCAAATACATAGAACAAAACAATCTGCCGCTAATTAGAACAGACCTGGATACGTACGGAGCAGTGTTGCGAATAAGCAAGATTGAAGTTAAAATCAACAGGTCCACTCCATGGAAGATAAGGATGGCCATAGACCTTATTGAAAATAACATTGACCTGGATCAGATTCTCGAATTTTCCCGACTTTAAGTAGCCATGGTTTGTACGTAGCCTTAATCATGGAACATAATGTTTTATTTTTTATTTATTTTTTAACTCCTATTGCTTTCGTTTTAAAGGCATTTTTCCTATTATTGCCATACCAAATCCCTGTTAATAATGAAATCCACAGAAAGTCCCATCCAAAAGACCATATGTCTGATACTTGGCGGAGGAGCCGGGACCAGATTGTATCCACTGACCAAGGACAGATCCAAGCCTGCCGTCCCCATAGGAGGGAAATACCGCCTGATCGACATACCTATATCCAATTGTCTCAACTCCGGTTTGTACAGGATCTTTGTACTTACACAGTATAACTCTGCCTCACTAAATAAACATATCAAAAACACCTTCCACTTTGACCATTTTTCCAATGGTTTTGTGGATATCCTTGCCGCAGAACAGACGAGCGGCAACATGGACTGGTTTCAGGGTACGGCCGATGCGGTAAGGCAGTCTGTCCGTAATTTTGCCTACTACGACTTTGATTATATCCTCATTTTATCGGGCGATCAATTGTATCAGATGGATATCGGGGAGCTTGTGGAACAGCACGTGGAAAGGGGTGCGGATGTGACCATTGCCACCATACCTGTAGTAGCCGATGACGCCACGGCATTTGGTATTATGAAAGTAAATGCCGACAGTAAAATCACCAGTTTTATAGAAAAGCCCAAAAGAGAGGTGCTCTCAGAATGGACTTCAGAAGTAAGCGATGACATGAAAGCCAGGGGCAAGATGTTTTTGGCATCGATGGGTATTTATGTTTTCAGCAGGCCTGCACTCAGGGTTTTGCTTAATGAAAATCCCAAGGCTGTGGATTTTGGCAAGGAGCTAATACCTGACTCCATAAAAAGAGAAATGAACGTGGTCAGCTATGCTTTCGACGGATACTGGACCGACATAGGAGACATCAGGTCGTTTTTTGACGCTAATATCGCCCTGACCGCCGATATCCCTTTATTTAACATG
>JAKQGD010000329.1 GCA_029573365.1 Bacteroidota bacterium
TCATACCAACCTGTATCTGAAGGCAGGTATACCTTTCTTGTCCTTGCCTTGTATTCGGTTACAGGACAAACCATCAACCACGGGCCAAACATGTACTGATCTCCGATGTTTATTACTCTGTCATCATGACTAAAATCCATAAACAGACCCCTTATCATGGTCCCGTCACGATGGTAAGCGTGACCTGCCAACGAATAAATATAGGGCATCAGCCGGTATCTCAGTTTGTCATAGTACAGCATAGATTTGTAGGCCGGGTGGTTTTCGGGGGCCACATGGTAAATTTCTCGATAGGGATACTGACCATGCACCCTGAATAGTGGGCAAAAAGCTCCAAACTGATACCATCGGGCGTTCATTTCCCTCCATTCGTCGAGGTCACCGGCCGTAGGTTTATCGCCGTAGGCTCCGTATCTTTTTTCCACAGCAAAGCCACCGATGTCCATCGTCCAGTACGGTATGCCCGAGACAGAAAAATGGATGCCCGCAGCAATCTGGTCTTTCATATCGCTCCACCTGCTGGCTATATCACCACTCCACGTAGCGGCACCGTAAGCCTGCTGCCCTGCAAATGCCGAACGAGTGAGAATAAAAACTCTATTGTCAGTATATGTCTTACGTTGCTCCTCGTAGATACCTTTGGAATTGAGGAGAGAATAGGCATTAAAAAACCTCGACCCAGTGCCGAGATGGTTAGGTGTCATATTTAGTTTTCGTTCCGCGATTGATAGGTTTGAGTGCATATCCGGCTCAGTGGCATCCAGCCACAAAGCATCAAAGCCCTTGCTAAAAATCTCCCTGTTTACCTGCTGCCAGAATAAATTTCGTGCTCCGGGATGGAAGACATCATAAAATGTATTTTCGTAACCCTTAGCGATCCAGTCTTTTCTTTTTTTAGCGAGGTTATTTTCAAAGAGCCAGCCTTTTTGCCGCATTTCACGGCCGTTTTTGGTACCCGGATAAAATTTTGGCCACACCGAGATCATGATATTTGTATGCAGGCTGTCATGGAGTTTTAAATTCATAGCAGCAGGATCCCTGAATCTGAGGCTGTCAAATAGATGGGAGCCCCACTGATCTTCGGGCCAGTAGTTCCAGTCGAGTACTATGTTGTCCAGAGGTATCTCCTTGTTGCGAAAAGTGCGGACAGTCTCCACTATCTCATCCTGTGATTTGTATCGCTCCCTGCTTTGCCAAAAGCCAAAGGCCCATTTAGGTATCATCGTCGCCTTGCCTGTAAGATGGCGGTAACCGGAGATGACCTCATCCGCATTTTCACCATAAATAAAATAATAATCTATGCAGGGTCCTACTTCGGAAAACAGCGAAAGCTCCTGTTGTTCATTTCCCGGAAGGGGATCAAGCCAGGTAAGCGACATATATCCTCCATTGGGTATCCAGTCGATCCTGATCTTGTGTTTTTCACCGGGTTTCATTTCTATTTCAAACGGATTGGACCAGGGATTCCAGTTCTGACGCCATTTGTCCATAACCAGTTTGTCGTCGAGCCAAAGTCTGAAATAACTCGATGCATATAGCTGATACTTATGCCTGCCCGGGGTATCCGAGCTTAGATAACCCTCCCAGATGATCCTGCCTTTTTCGTTGTTTACTTCCTTAGGCAGCCGCTCATATCCCGGAGTTTCAAGGTACTGAAAGTCTATGACATTTTCTTTTTGCTCCTTCAACAATTTTCCATCTACAAAATAAGAAACAGTCAGTCCCCCTTCGATACCTCCTTTATCAAAAAGTCTGAGGCCAGACAGATGTTTATAGTCGCGAGGGTCACCAAATCGTGTGACTGAGTAATTGTCCCAGAGTATTCCATAGTTCTTGTTTGAATATAAAAAAGGTATGACATCGACAATATTGTGCTGCGTGAGATCTACGTCTTTTCCCTTATAGTTGGTGTAGCCATGCTGATGGGCACCGAGTCCATAGAATGCTATGTCAGAGGGCGACTCAAAGACCTGCCTTACTGAATACAACCCCTGCCTCTCCCCTATAGCCTGGACAAATTGTTTGCCTCCTTCCGCTTTTTCTTTGAGCAGTTTCTTCCCTTTCCTGTCTGAAAACTCCACGGTTCCTGTCGACTTATCGATATGGGCCACAAGCTTTGCGGTAAGAAGGCGAATCTCTTTTTCGTCTTCTTCAGTGGTCCAGTCAGTAAAAACATCTTTACGGGTCACGACCAGGCTCGAATCCTTTTCGAACACAGCACCGGCGGTGGCAGACACTCTGATGATTCTGTCAGAAAAAACCTCCAGCCTTATAAGAGTTTTTTGATCGGAATTCCCTCCCTTAAGCATGATGCCGTGTTCTGTTTTTATATAACATTCAGGTTTTTTTTTACACGACGGCAAAGTCATCAGCATTATAAGAAATGACCAACCCAAGATCAATTGCTGTATGTGTCTGAACATAATGCCGAATTTCAGTATCAAAATGTCAAAGTTAAACTTTTATGATATTTTTTGGCTGCAGCCAAAAAAAAATACCATTAGTAAAAATATACGTTCCTTGGCCTACATGTTATTGCTAAAAAATTATAAACGCTGTGCGAAAACAAACATCTCCTAAAGCTATATTTCTCGTCGGAAAAATTAACTTTGTATCCATGAGAAACCAGCGGTGTAATACGGAATTATCTAAATGGAAATGTTTTTCGATCCTGATATCCAGGCTTATGTGTATGAGTCTGTTTGGCCTCCTGATTTTGCCCACTGCCCACAGTCAGTTGTACCGTGATGCTTCACAACCTTTAGAAGTTCGTGTCAGAGATCTATTGTCCAGGATGACACCGGAAGAAAAATTCTGGCAGGTTTTTATGGTGCCTTCAGATGGCCAGGTTGAAGACGGCCGTTTCCGGCACGGAGTTTTTGGCTTGCAGATACATGCCGCTGCGAGCGGAGATGCAGGTGGACAGATGCTCAACTACAATTCTGTAACCAATGCTGTCGAGTCGGCCCGCACTACCAACAGGCTGCAACGTTATTTTGTTACTCAGACCCGGCTGGGGATACCGATCATTCCTTTTGATGAGGCATTACACGGACTTGTGAGGCAGGGATGCACTGCTTTTCCTCAGTCTATAGGCCTGGCAGCAAGTTTTGACACCTCATTGGTCAGCCGTGTGGCAAATCAGATCACTCGAGAGTGCCGGGTAAGGGGCATCAGGCAGATATTGTCTCCGGTTGTCAACCTTGCCGGGGATCCCCGGTGGGGACGTACAGAAGAAACGTACGGCGAAGACCCGCTTTTATCGTCAGCCATGGGCATCGCGTTCATGCGGCCGTTTGAGAGGTCAGGAATCATCACCACCCCAAAACATTTTGTAGCAAACCATGGGGACGGAGGGCGTGACAGTTATCCGGTGGCTTGGAGCGAAGAGTATCTCGACCGTACCCATTTTGTGCCCTTCATAGAAGCCATACATAAGGCGGGAGCACGGTCAGTCATGTCGGCCTACAACTCGCTGGACGGCACCCCCTGTTCGGCCAGTAAATGGCTGCTGACTGAAAAACTCAAAGATGAGTGGGGGTTCAAAGGATTTGTCATTTCTGATGCCAATGCCGTAGGCGGTGAGGTGGTCCTGCACATGACGGCACAAAGCTATGCCGAAAGTGGTGCCCACGCCA
>JAKQGD010000065.1 GCA_029573365.1 Bacteroidota bacterium
GGGGACAGAAATTTGTCAATGAATTCCTCAATATAGGAGGAGGCGGTTTTATGCTTTACAGGTCGGCATCTGGTGAAACGGCTGCTTTGGACTACAGGGAAAAGGCACCGTCAGCAGCGTCAAGTGACATGTACCTCGACAGTATGGGCAATGCTGTGGTGGACAAAAGCCTTTTTGGCCATCTTGCCTGCGGAGTGCCGGGTTCTGTTGATGGTATGGTGGAGGCGTTTAATAAATACAGCAAGCTAAAAGACTGGACAAGGCTGGTGCAGCCATCGATAGACCTTGCGGCCAAGGGATTTCGCATCACAGAAAGGGAAGCTTCTAACCTGAATGAGGAACTACCTAATTTTGTCAAATACAATCTGGCAACAACGGCTTTTCACAAGCCGCACTGGGAAGCCGGAGACCTGTTGGTACAGCCTGACCTTGCTTTAACCCTGACACTCATCAGAGACAAAGGCAGAGCCGGATTTTATGAAGGCCAGACTGCTCAGCGAATCGTCGACGAAATGAAACGCGGAGGTGGCCTCATCTCTCTCCAGGACCTGGCAGCCTATCGTTCCATATGGAGAACTCCTGTATCTACCATCTATCGCGGTGCTAAGGTTGTTTCTATGCCTCCCCCTTCCAGTGGTGGCATTGCATTGATCCAGTTGCTTGAAATGATAGAACCCTACAGGCTCGACAGCATGGGATTTCAGTCGCCGGCAGCCGTACATCTGATGGTCGAGGCAGAACGAAGAGTGTATGCTGACAGAGCAAAACACCTGGGAGATGCCGATTTCTATCCGGTGCCCCAAAAGACACTAACAGACAGTGCCTATATAGCAGGAAGAATGAAAGATTTTAATCCCAGAAAAGCAAGTGTTAGTGACAGCATTGTGGCCGGGCCAGCTGAAAGCGAAGAAACTACCCATTACAGCATCGTAGACCAGGAAGGCAATGCTGTGGCCGTCACCACCACTCTAAATGGAAGCTACGGTGCCTGTACTGTGGTGCAAGGTGCCGGTTTTATCCTGAACAACGAAATGGATGACTTTTCTGTAAAGCCGGGCACACCTAATTTATACGGACTCGTAGGGGCCGAAGCCAATAAAATTGAACCGGGAAAAAGGATGCTTTCATCCATGACGCCAACCATCATTGAAAAGGATGGGAAACTCCGTATGGTGGTAGGCACACCCGGAGGCTCCACGATCATTACATCGGTGTTTCAATCCGTAGTCAATGTTCTCGACTTTGGAATGGATGCAGAAAAAGCTGTGCAGTCGCCGAGATTCCACCACCAGTGGCTGCCTGATGTCATCCTCACAGAAAAAGAGGCCATCAGTCCTGAAACAAGAAAAATTCTTGAAACCATAGGCCATAAATTCAAAGACCGGGATGCCATCGGACGGGTGGAAGCTATTGTTGTTACTGCCGGCAACAAACTGCATGGTGCTGCTGACAAGAGAGGTGACGATGATGCAAAGGGTTATTAAAAATAAACTTTAACAAATTACCATTATATAAAAATTGGAATCATGAAACCTAAATTTAATTTGAAAAAACAGCTCTTATTGTGCCTGTTTTCGTTACCGATTTCCTGGTCTTATAGTCAGACATCTGTGATAGAAATGCTCAACGGCATGAATCCGGAAAATCAGTTTTCCAACATGGTGCTAAAAAACCATGTGGCTACCAATTATATGGTGTCATATGAAGAAAATTTTGATAAAAAAATAAGATACAATGACGAAGATGTCCAATTAGCAGTAAACTCAATCGACAGTGTTACCTATGATGGGTCAGAATTGCGTAAATATTCTAAAATTTATGATGCAGAAAAAAACCTGACGCCTGTTGAAACTCACATGAAAATCAATGATAAAAAACAAATCTTTTTCAAAAAAACTGAATATAAAAACAACAATGAAGGAGTCGCGGCATTTTTAAACGAAGAATTGTTTTTTGAATACAATGATGCCGGGAAAATGACAAAAGTAAGAGTCGTAAAACCTCTTCAGGGTTCAGATGTAACTATGATGAATGTGAGGTATTCAAATGACAAATGGCCCGATGAATTGGCAGTAACTTTTTTAACTGAGATGAAGCTGATAAAATCTATTGTAAATGATACCATCATCTATACTGAAGTTGCAGAGACTCCTCAGGAATTGATTGACATGTTGAAGGAAGAAATCGGGCACGAACCATCAAAAGAAGAACTAAAAGAGCATTTGGGGCCATTTATTTCTGACATGAAACAGCAAAGTAAAATCATCAGGTTAGATGATAAAACCTACCAGGAAATGGTGTATAAGACTGGTGCAAACGGAACAAAGTTGGTGAGTTCTGTCATATTTAACAGTGACAGGCATATACTTTCGATCAATAAGCCCGAGGAGGAAAGTACAGTTTTATTTTCATTCCATCAGGATGGGCGGACTAAATCTGTCAATGCCAATGGCTCAGAATTTATATTTGAATATGATGCCAGTAACCGACCGCTTAAAAAATGCGACAATAACGGACAAGTAGTGACAGTCCTTGAATACGATGGAGACAACCTGGTTAGACAAACCGAAATCAGCTTTAACTCAATCATGTCATATACTGAATATACATACCCGGACAAATAGAATTCAGCAGTCTGAATTTTATGTATTTTTAGAAATATATAGTCGGGAGTTAATTATCATTATCTGTCCTCTTTGCCTCATTCCACAGAGCATCCATTTCATCGAGAGTCATCTGAGTGAGTGGTTTAGGTGCTTTTTTTTCTATGTATTCAAATCTGAATTTAAACTTTTGATTGACCCTTTCCAGGGCTGTTTCTGGATTAATTCCGACAAAACGGGCATAATTAATCAGTGAAAATAGAATGTCGCCAAATTCCATTTCAGCTTTTTCCCTGTCTCTGCTTTCTGCTACCTCCTCAAATTCTCTGATTTCCTCTTCTACCTTAGCCCATACCTCTTTCCTGTCAGACCATTCGAATCCCACCTGTGCTGTTTTTTCCTGCATACGGTAGGCTTTAACCATGGCAGGCAGACCATTGGGCACACCCGAAAGCACACTTTTTTTACCTTCTGAAAGCTTGATTTGTTCCCAGTTCTTTTTTACATCCTCCTCATCTCTGACCATAACATCGCCATATATATGAGGATGCCGTTTGACGAGTTTGTCACAAACTGCATGAAGAGATGAAGCTATGTCAAAAGCACCTGATTCCTGACCCAGCCTTGCATAAAATACCATGTGAAGCATGATATCGCCCAGTTCCTCGCGTATATCATCCATATTTTTATTGATGATGGCATCAGAAAGCTCATATGTTTCTTCAATGGTAAGAATTCTAAGGGAGTCGAAGGTTTGTTTCATATCCCATGGGCACTGTGTCCTGAGATCGTCCATGATATTGAGTAACCTGCTGAAGGCCTCAAGCTTTTCACTATGGGAATGCATATGTTTGTCTGTTTGTGGCAAAGATACTATAATAGGGCCACGTTAAGTTCTGCAACTCGATGTTTATAGCTGCAGCCAAACAAATTTTATCCTACCTTTGTTAGTACTTCAAATTTCAGATAAATCCAATGAAAGAGTTTCTGGTTCTTCTCGTAATTATTTTTAGTATTTCCGGCATAGCCACCATCCTGCTCAATCTGAGACATATATTTACAGGCAAAGAGTTCAGGGGCAGTTGTGCAAGCAATAACCCCATGATCAAAAACAATCTTGGAGAATGTACCGTCTGCGGTAAAAAAGCTGACGAAGCCTGTAAAATGCCTGAACCCAGGACAAATTAAAAATTTCGGTTTTAACGGTTGGCCAGTAAGGTTCTGAATATAACTCTCAAAGCCAGTAAGCCAAAAACCGCTAAGGTTAATCCTAAAATTAACATATCGGGATTTGAATGTTGCGACGCAAATTTGGTGATTAATTTAATATTTCCAAAAAATTTTGAAATTAATTTAATAAAAATCAAGCACTTAGATGATAAAATTTAATAATTTGATTGAATATACAACCAGGAAGTTTTTTCTTTCCATATTGTTGGCTGTAGGTTTACAGGCGACTTTGACGGGACAGGCTCCTAAAAAACCAACCTCAGGAGAGATATACCAAATGATGGAAAAACTGGGATTTCTTGGTTCCGTACTGTATGTTGCTGCACATCCGGATGACGAAAACACCAGACTTATTTCCTATCTGGCCAACGAAAAAAAGGCTCAAACCACCTATCTGTCACTGACCCGTGGCGACGGAGGACAGAACCTCATAGGTCCTGAAATTTCTGAACTGCTGGGTGTCATCAGAACGCAGGAATTGCTTATGGCAAGGTCCGTGGACAACGGAAAACAAATATTTACTCGAGCCAATGATTTTGGATATAGTAAAAATGCCGAAGAAACCATAAGTATATGGGACACCGACAAGGTAAGAGCCGACGTGGTCTGGGCTATCAGACGTACACGGCCCGACGTCATCATAAACAGATTCAGCCACAAGACTTCAGGTGAGACACATGGACATCATACGGCTTCTGCCATACTTTCTTTTGAGCTTTTCGAAAAAGCCGGCGACGCCAGTGTACATCCCGAACATTTGCAGTATGTAAAGCCATGGAGTCCCAGAAGGTTGTTTTTTAACACCAGCTGGTGGTTTTATGGCAGCGAGGAAAAATTTAACAAGGCCGACAAATCAGCACTCATGTCACTGGATGTAGGCACCTATTTCCCATTGCTGGGTAAATCAAACACCGAAATAGCAGCTGAGTCCCGCAGTAAACATAAGTGCCAGGGATTTGGGTCTACGGGCACCCGAGGCATGCAACTCGAATATCTTGAGCTCCTCAAAGGTGACATGCCCCCTTCAAAGTCGGATATTTTTGAGGGTATCAATACCACTTGGACCCGTGTAAAAGGCGGTGACAAAGTATCTCCGCTGATCGATGATCTGCTAAAAACCTATGATTTCAGAAATCCGCAGAATTCGGTTTCAAAGCTGATTAAAATTTATAAAAAAATCGAGGAAACCGACGACAGTTACTGGAGGGAGATAAAACTCAAAGAAACCCGCGACCTGATAGCTGCTTGCACGGGTCTGTATATGGAAGCAAAAACCAACACCCACAAGGCTACAAGAGGAGAAACAGTAACTGTCGACATTGAAGTAACAAACAGGCTGCCGGCAAAACTTAACATTAATTCTATCCGGGGCACAGACATTGCTCTGGACACCATCACCAATTTGACCCTCAATCCAAATGAGCCATTTAAATGGTCAGCCAAAGTGTCCATACCGGAAACTTCAGCATATACAGCACCTTACTGGCTCACTCATAAGGGTTCCAAAGGACTATACCACGTCGCTGACCAGAAAATCATAGGAAACCCCGAAACCACGAGGGAACTAACTGTCAGATTTTTAATAAATATTGAAGGAACAGACTTCACATT
>JAKQGD010000076.1 GCA_029573365.1 Bacteroidota bacterium
GCTATTTACCATGTCGTGTTCGGGTGATTTCCTAAACAAGGAGCCCATCATAGGCAACGTAGAGGAAAATTTCTATCAGACACCCGAAGATGCCATAGCGGCGGTCAATGCCGCTTATGCAGCCCTGCAGTTTGAGTTGACCCCGGCAGGACATTTTAGGTGGTTCTGGGGAGACATCATGTCTGACGATTCCAACAAGGGTGGCGAAGGCGACAATGACCAGTTTGATCTCAAGAGGCTCGAAGAGTTTCAGGGACCAACAGATACTGAATATCTGCAGGCCGAGTGGGAAGCCGACTACGAAGGCATTTACCGAGCCAACAAGGTACTGGAAAAGGTGCCCGCCATAGCCATGGACGACAAGCTCAAAGCCCGCATCCTTGGCGAAGCCAGATTTATCAGGGCCTGGTTTTATTTCAACCTGACAGCGTTGTTTGGCAATGTTCCATTGATCGACCACGTGCTTGCTGCATCGGAGTATTCGACACCTCAGGCTAAACCGGATGAGTTGTGGAACTTTATAGAAGCCGATCTCATGGCCGCCGCACAGTCGCTGCCCAAAAGGTCAGAATACGGACCATCGGACATGGGCAGGGTAACCCAGGGAGCAGCCTATGCACTGCTTGCAAAAGCCTATGCTTTTCGCAATAAGTGGCCACAGGCCAAGGAAGCTCTGGAAAACATAGTAAAAACCGGAGAATACACACTGGAGTCAGATTTTGGCGTCATATTTACTGAAGCAGGAGAAAACGGAAAGGAATCTGTTTTTGAAATCCAGTATATGAATGCATCAGGAGGCAACTGGGGCCGCAACAATGCCAATGAGGGCACTTTCAGCAATGTATTCCAGAGAGCCCGAGGGCAGTTCGAAGGATATGGGTTTAACATACCGACCCAAAGCCTGGTGGACGAATTCTTCAAGGAGGGCCAGGAGGACCCGAGGCTTAAATACACAGTATTCAGAGTAGGTGATGCCATGGGTGACAGAGGTATTTTTACACTGGATGCTACAGGAGGACAGACCCATCAGTACTACAACAAAAAAGCCTTTAATAACAAGGCGGAAGAGGCTCCATTTGGCGACCCAAACCCCAATGGAGGTACCAATGACAGAATCATCAGATACTCAGATGTATTGCTCTTATTGGCGGAAGCCAGCTATTTTACAGGCAATGAATCCGACGCCAGGAAGTACTTAAACCAGGTGAGAACACGGGTAGGACTTTCGTCCAATAGTGCGACAGGCTCCGGCTTGCTTGATGCCATTTATCACGAGCGACGTATGGAACTGGCGATGGAAGGACACAGGTATTTTGACCTGATCAGAACCGGCCGGGCAATCGCTCTGCTGGGGCCCCTGGGCTTTAAAGCAGGAGTAAACGAATATCTGCCGATTCCAAATTTTGAGATCATCAAGTCCAACGGTGTCTATAAACAAAATCCCGGTTATTGATTTACCATCGTGAAAAATAAACAAACATGAATTTTTTAAAAATCAACAATATTAAAATTTGGATCGCAGCTGTACTGGCACTTTCTGTGACTTATGCCTGCAGTCCTTATGACGGTCCGTCGCTGGGGAGTACCCTACCATCCAGCCCTGATTTTACCATCAAGCCGGTCAATGATAATTCAAACCGTTTTGTAGTCGAGGATATATCCACGGGCAATTTTTCACGGGTGTGGGATTTTGGTCCGGGTGGCAGCCCAAAGGCGGGCACTCAAAAAATTGATACCGTCAAATATGCAAAGAAAGGCACCTATTGTATCACACTGAATGTAGCCTTAGGAGCCGGGCTTGGAAATTCGTTTAAAACCCAGTGTGTGACCGTCGAACAGGATGCCCAGACTGCCTGCGACGAGACACTGGCTGTACTGCTAAACGACTGTACGCTGGGATGCTGGGGATTTGTAACAGGCCCGGGAGCCATCCAGGTAGGCCCAACACCTTTATCAAGCGAATGGTTTAAAAGCAATGCCCTCGTGCCTACACAATATGATGATGTATGGTGCATCAGCGGTACCGACTTTTCGCTGGATTATAGAAATGCCGGAAGTTCGTTTTCTACCTGTGCAGGCTATGTGGAAGTACCCAATTATCCTATAGCCAAGCCTGTCTCCGTGGATTACAAGCCTACGGCGGGCATCTCAGGAGCTCCCCGACTGATTCTTTCCAACGACAAGGCGTGGATAGGGGTAGAAGATTCAGGACCAGTTTACGATATCGTCCAACTGACCCCGACGACCATGACGCTGGTATCTCCGATCAAGCCATGCGATGGCAGTGCCAGTCCTGGTTTTTTTACACTTTTTTTTCAAAAAAAATGACAGTGATTCAAACATTTGGTCACCTCAAACATTCGGATAAAAAAGATAACGGGCTCAGTTTATTCAACTTTAAAAATTAACAATGAACGGATACATATATAAAGCAGCAATTTTAGGTCTGGGGGTTATAATATCATCATGTGGCGACAAAGACACAGATTATACCGATTTGGTACAGTTTCCAAGAGTCACTGTGCCTGACACCTCTTTTGTGGAATCCAACGGCGGAGCCAGGGTATCTGTAATACTAAGCTGGCCTTATGAACAGGACGTAGAGGTCTCCTACGAAATCACAGAATCACCGTCGTCGGCACTGAAAGCCGGCAGCGATGACTTTACTGGAGGACAGGGCAGCCTTGTTATAAAAGCCGGTGAGAGGGCAGGATTAATTCCTCTCGAAATCCTTGACGATGAAGTACCCGAAAGCAATGAAGCTTTTCAGGTTAAGCTCACGTCTGTAAAGTATGGAAAGGTCACGAAGGCGGAATGTACCGTCACCATCAACAATGACGACGAGGGCATTCAAATCACTGACAGCGGCCCTATGAGTCCCAAAACATACCCTGGATATACCCTTGTCTGGGAGGATGACTTTAAAGAAGAAAAAATAAATCCTGCTAACTGGACACATGAGATAGGTGCCGGCGGATGGGGCAACGAAGAGTTGCAATATTATACCAATCGCACTTCCAATAGTTTTACATACAATGGCTACCTGGTAATAGAAGCCAGAAACGAAAAATTTCAGGGCAGCAACTATACCAGTGCCCGTCTGATTTCGCGTGATAAAAAGCAGTTTAAATACGGAAGAATAGACATCAGGGCCAAGATGCCCAAAGGCAAAGGTATGTGGCCGGCCCTGTGGATGCTGGGCTCTAATTTCAGCTCCGTAGGATGGCCGGCATGCGGCGAAATAGACATATGCGAAGTGATAGGCAACCAACCTCAGATAGCATATGGAACAGCACATTTCGGCCCGAATCCTGCCAACAGAGCTTATAAAGGCGGTAATTCATTCCTTTTACAGGGTTCGTATGCCGATGACTTCCATGTGTTCTCAATCATATGGAAACAAAACAGCATCGAGTGGCAACGCGACGGCATCAAATATTTTACCCTGACGCCGGCGGACCTGGGAGCAAATGAATGGCCTTTTAACAATCCGTTTTTCTTTATCATGAACGTAGCCGTCGGTGGTAACTGGCCCGGAAATCCTGACAATCCTGAAATATTTCCGCAAAGGATGATTGTAGATTACATCAGGGTGTTTCAATAAAGAGCAAATTAATTTACCGCGGCATAAGTGATGTATCAGAAATTAAAAAATAATGTAGAAGAATTTTCAGCAGACAATATTTCGGAAAATCGAAAAGAGATTTTGAGGCCATTGGCTGCATACATTCAGGGAAAGGTAAACATAAACGAAACTGTAAGATTAAATTTTATTTGCACACACAATTCCCGCAGAAGCCATTTAAGTCAAATATGGGCACAGGCCATGGCATACCATTTTGATGTTAAAAACGTGTTTTGTTATTCCGGTGGCACTGAAGCTACAGCTATGTTTCCAAAAATTGCGGAGACATGTGCTAACCAGGGTTTTCAAATTCACAAATTAGATGAAACAAAAAATGCAGTGTATGCCGTAAAATATGCTGCAAATGAAGCAGCTGTCATTTGCTTTTCTAAAACCTTTGATCACGATTTTAACCCAAAAAGCAATTTTGGAGCAATTATGACCTGCAGCAATGCGGATGAGGGTTGCCCGGTGGTTTTTGGTGCAGAAACCCGATTCAGTATAAAGTACGACGACCCCAAAGCCTTTGACGGAACAGAGTGTCAAACACAAAAATACGCAGAACGCAGTCTGGAAATAGGTCAGGAAATGTGGTGGGTATTTAAAAACGTAAAGACTTTTTTGTAGTTGTTACTACATTTTTATTGATGCGATGCTACCCGCGATATATTTTTGTAAGCTCAGGATAGATGGCCATGCAGCCAAATACCACAAGCACCACAGAAATCACTATGCCTAATACAAACCAGAGTACAGGGTAGCGATATCCTGCGAGGATGTCTGGCTTACGTGTGGCCGCCATCATGATAACCATGGCAAACGCCAGGATGAACCCATTGAGGGCACCGGCAAAAACCAATACTTTTACGGGCTTACCATAGAGTGCAAATAACAGGGCAGCCAAGGCTATAAAACCTATAACCCAGTAATTTTTACGGTTTTGGTAGTCGGGGATAAGCTCTCTGGCGAAAGACACCGACGTAAATGATGCACCAACTACTGAGGTGATGGCAGCTGCCCATATGACCAGGCCAAAAAGAATATACCCCACCCTTCCTGCAGCGAGCTCAAAAACCGATGCAGCAGGATTGGATTTGTCCAGGACCAGCCCTTTGGATACTACACCCAAAGCGGCAATAAACAACAATAACCTCATGAGTGTGACTATGGCTATGCCTTTTATGGTGCTTTTATGTACCTGAGGAAGGTTTTCGCGGCCTGTTACACCCGCTTCAAGGAGCCTGTGGGCACCGGCAAAAGTGATGTATCCGCCTACTGTACCACCCACTATGGTGATGACCGACATGACATCAACCACCTCAGGCACAAAGGTCCTGTATATTGCTTTACCCACCGGCGGACTTGAAGTCACGGCTACATAGACCATAAGCACAATCATCAACAGACCAAGCATCCTGGTAAAAACGTCAATTGCCTTGCCGGCATCCCTTGCTGAAAAAAGGACCATAGCCAGACCTGCACTTAAACATGATCCTGTTATCACATCGATGCCAAACAAAACCTGAAGACCAAGTCCGCACCCGGCTATGTTGCCTATATTAAATACCATGCCTCCGCCGATGATAAGAGCCGACAACACTGTACCCAGGCCGGGGGTCACCTGATTGGCTATGGCCTGGGCCGGTTTATTGGCTACCGTGATGATTCTCCATATGTTGGCCTGAGCTATGATGTCAATCACCGTAGCCACGAGGATTGTAAATCCAAAACTGGCCATCAGTTTTGCTGTAAACAGTGTTGTCGTGGTCAAAAAACCCGGACCAATGGCTGAAGTGGCCATGAGAAATGCCGCACCGGTAAAGACAGATTTAGCAGGCTTCATGGTTCATTTTTTTTGGATTCAATCCGCATAAGCGAATGTAATTTTCGTGCAAAACTTATTGCCGATGGTCCGTCTCCATGCAGACAAATCGTCTCTGCCCTTACATGGATCCTGAAGCCCGAAACTGTTGTGACACTCTGGGCATTGGTCATATCCAGAACATGACGGATCATCTGCTCCTCTGTTAGAATAAACGCTCGTGGGTGGTCACGTGGAGTGAGTGTGCCATCATCCATGTAGGTGCGGTCTGCAAAAACCTCATGACGTACTCTGAGCCCTGACTCACTGGCCATATGCAGATAAAGGCTACCGCTCAGCCCGTAAACTTCCAGCCCGGGATCAAAATCCAGGATTGCCCTGATTACCGGCTCAGCCATCTCAGCATCACCTGCAGTCTGATTGTAGAGAGCCCCATGCAGCTTCATGTGTGTCATGAGGGCACCGTATTTTTGACAAAGGGTATCTGTAATTTCCAGCTGTACAGCTATAAGTTTGTAAATCTGTTCGGCTGTAAGATACATAGCCTTACGGCCAAAATTTGCTCTGTCAGGAAAACCGGGATGGGCCCCTATTCTGACTCCTGATGCTGCACAAAGCATGAGTGTATGCTCTATTTCGGACATAGTACCGGCATGATAGCCGCAGGAAATATTTGCCGAGGTGATAAAAGGAATGATATCGGCATCATGGCCCGCACCTTCGCCGAGGTCACAATTCAAGTCGATACCAGCCGGCAAATAACCGTTGTCTTTCAATCTCAATTTTTTTGGCCTCATCAAAGGTAATCTTTTTAAACTGAATAACGGACCCGGGTTTTTTCCGGGCCAGCACTGTCAGGTCACTTTTTATTACCTGCATGACCCTGGGATAACCGCCCGTAGTCTGACAATCATGCACCAGGACTATGAGCTGCCCATTTGGCGTAAGCTGAACCACCCCTGGCGTAACAGCCGTAGATACCATCTCCTCCATATCAGAATCTGCGAGGCTGCCTCCCTCCAGATATATGCCCATACGGTTGCTACGATTAGAAATACAAAATGAGTTTTGCTCCAGTTTTTCTCTGTCCAAATCAGAAAGCTTAAAATATTCTCTTCCTGGAAAAAAACGAATGGGAACCACATCCGGCAGAGAATCAACACTTGGGATTACACTCACTTTATTTGGGATGCCCGAAGTGTTTTCTGAAACATACAATGACTGTCCTTTGCTAATCAGCCCGCCTATGCCTATGGCCTGCAAGGCACATCTACTGCCCAAAACCAGGGGGGCATCAAATCCTCCTTTGACCGCAAGATAGCTCCTCCATCCATGACCCGTATAATTTATCTCCAGCAATTGTCCTTTTAAGGCTTCCACCCGCTGACCTAAAGGCACCTCTGCTCCATCGAGGCGTGCAGCACCACAGCCGGTGACACATACAGTAATGTCGTGAGACAGTTCGATGCTAAAATTGCCCATGGTTATTTCGAGGGTGGCAGAATTTCTTTTGTTGCCCAGCATGGAGTTTGCCAAATGATAAGCAACCTCATCTGCGGGTCCGCCTGCCGGCACCCCTTTGTTTCGGTATCCAAACCGTCCTTCATCCTGAAAAACGCTGAACAACCCCGGCTTGAGTACTGTGGCTACCTTGATGCCTGATGGTTGCTGCTTAAGGTCTTCCGGAATATTTTGATTGTTTTTAATTTTTACGAATTGTTCCTCAGAAATGGGATAAAATCTGACCTTGTCTCCTGACGAAAGCAGAAAAGGCGACTCAGAGCAGGGCCGATAAACCGGCAGTGGTGTCCGGCCTATGATCTGCCATCCTCCGGGCGAATCCAACGGGTAAATGCCTGTCTGCCGACCGGCAACACCTACAGAACCTGCCTCCACCCTGACCCTGGGAGAGGCTCTGCGGGGAGAGGCCAGACTTTCGTCTACAGACGCCATATACGCAAACCCCGGCAAAAAGCCCATCATATGTACGTGATAATCGATACCGGTATGCAGACCGATCAACTCTTCCTTGTCCATGTTTTTATCCGTAGCCAAGGTTTCAAGGTCGGGGCCATATTCTGCATTGTAACACACAGGTATCTCAATAAGCCTGCCTCCATCACCGGCATCTGAATCCAAACCGTAGTCGTTTAGAGCCGATTGTACGAAGTGCAGGACATCGACACCGGCTGTCTCTGTGATGAGCACATCGTAAAACAATGTCACCGTCACAAAAGCCGGAACCGTTTC
>JAKQGD010000096.1 GCA_029573365.1 Bacteroidota bacterium
GTCAGGCTGGTCGTTGTCGAAGTCTGCTATGGCTACAGAATGGAAAAGCCCACACTGACCCGTAGCTGAGATCATGGGAAGTAATAAAATAAAAAGAAGTATAATCCTATTCAAAACCATATGAACATTTAAAAAACTTAAGGATACTTACCTGAAAGGGAAACCGGAAACCAGCAGTGAAGCATGTTATATCAAATAACATCTATTGATACCGAGGCAAAGATAGCACTTTTTTTTATAATATGAACATGTACAGGGAATGTGCAGCTGACAGAAAGCTAATTATTTATTACCTTAGCGGCAAATGTCAATTTTAGTTGTAATCAAATGAAAAAGGTATTGGTAGCGAATCGGGGAGAAATAGCCTGCAGGGTAATGAGAACTTTGAAGAAAATGGGCATAGCAAGTGTCGCTATATATTCTGATGCTGACAAGGGAGCATTGCACGTGCAGGAGGCAGACGAAGCATATTGTGTAGGTCCGTCGCCAAGTACCGAATCGTACCTCAAGGCAGATAAGATCGTACAACTATGTAAAGACCTCGGCGTGGATGCCGTGCATCCGGGTTATGGGTTTTTAAGCGAAAATTCGTCTTTTGCAGAAAAACTGCAACAAAATGGTATCAAGCTTATTGGCCCTTCAGCCTATTCTATGGACATCATGGGGGACAAGCTTTCCGCAAAGGAAGCCGTAAAGGGATTTGGCATCCCTATGGTTCCTGGTACGGATTACGCCATCTCAGACATAAATGAAGCCAAAAAGATAGCTGAGGAGACCGGCTTTCCGGTGCTGATTAAGGCATCGGCAGGCGGTGGCGGCAAAGGTATGAAAATGGTCCACAATGCAGCCGAATTTGAAGATATGATGCAGCTGGCCATCAACGAAGCCATATCCGCTTTTGGAAACGGGGCCGTTTTTATCGAAAAATATGTAAGTGGCCCCAGGCACATTGAAATTCAGATTCTGGCCGATTCTTTTGGTAATACAGTATATCTTTTTGAAAGGGAGTGCAGCGTACAACGTCGCCATCAGAAAGTAATCGAGGAGGCTCCCAGTGCCATACTTACTCCTGAACTAAGAAAAGCCATGGGAGAAGCAGCTGTAAAAGTAGCCATAGCCGCAAAATACGAAGGGGCAGGTACCGTAGAATTTCTCATGGACGAAAACCGCAACTTTTACTTTCTGGAAATGAACACAAGGCTACAGGTCGAACATCCTGTGACCGAAATGATTACCGGTCTCGACCTGGTAGAACAGCAGATCAGAATAGCACGCGGAGAAAAACTCTCCTTTACTCAGGACGATCTGACGATCAATGGCCATGCCATAGAACTCAGAGTGTACGCCGAGGATCCATATGACAACTTCGTGCCCAGCATTAATGAGTTACACACTTACCACCTCCCCGCAGGTGAAGGCATACGGGTAGACAACGGATACCGCGAAGGTGACAAGATTCCGGTATACTATGACCCCATGCTCGCCAAACTAACAGTGCATGCCACTACCCGCTCTGCGGCCATAAACAAAATGCTGCAGGCCATAGCCAATTACAGGATTGAGGGCATAACCTCCACCCTGGACTTCGGTGCTTTTGTCATGAACCATCCGGATTTTGTTTCGGGAGAGTTTGATACACATTTTGTAAAGAAAAACTGGCACGCAGAGGGAATTATCAGCCTGCAGGAACAAGAAAGTCTGGTGGCTGCCGCTATTGCCAGACATTTGATGAAGGAAAAAGATCTTTTACTGAACTGAATCAGGACTTGTTGTCCAGAACATTCCTTACCTGCAAAAACCTTTTGGAGTAGTAAGGATCGTGAAGGTGGTCTATCGTAATACCTTTGGTAACCGACGAATGAATAAAGTAAAGAGTATCATTGGCCCAGTGATGTACAAGACCTACATGGCCCGGCTGTCTGCTTTTGGAACTTCTGCCTTTAAAAACCAGGATATCTCCGGGTTGTGCCTGCGAAATGTC
>JAKQGD010000098.1 GCA_029573365.1 Bacteroidota bacterium
TTTTCCATCTTACATGTGTTTTAATTCGTCAGGAAGCTCATAAAAAGTAGGGTGCCTGTACACCTTGTCGGAGGCAGGATCAAAATAAGCTTCGCTTTCATCGGGATTGGAGGCTGTGATGTGGCTGGACTCAACGACCCAAATGCTTACACCTTCGTTGCGGCGGGTATATACGTCTCGTGCATTTTGTATGGCCATGTGTGCATCAGCAGCGTGGAGGCTTCCTACGTGCTTGTGGTTAAGACCGTTTTTTGACCGTATAAAGATCTCGAATAAGGGCCAGTCTTTCATTTGATATGAGGGTTAAGGTTTTTGAATATGGTATTTTAGTTTACGCAGTTGGCAGGTATGGCTATCAGTTTTCCGAGGTTTGACATATGCACCAGGTAGCAGGTGTTGTCAGGAGACCTGAGCAGCACTCCTTTAAGCAGGTGCTCTATGTAGAGGTCATTGGCCTGGATGATGGAGTATGTTGCCGGCAATGTCGCCAAAGCAGAGGTTGTAACTGCTCCTGAGTTTGTGACGCCAAGCTGCCAGTAGTTGCCGGAGGGAGACTTCAGGATGATGCCTGTTGAAAACGGCTCGAGGTTGAAGCTGGCACCTGTCACTTTAACTGGATTGCTACTCACTCCAGCCAACTGAGTGGCGACGGGAATTCCTGCATTGTCTGTCTTGACGGAAAAGAGAGTACCCGATGGGCTGGCAAGGATGAGCCCCTTTGATGCATTGTCAATGACTATGCTGGTGTTTTGTTTTACATAGGGTGTATAGTTGGATGCTAGAGCCATATTGACCGCGTCCAGGACATTGATACGACCGAAGCCGAAAGTGTTATTGGGTATATTGGATCCTGGCGTGGTACAGTTTTCTGTACTTGTCAGGTGTACTGAAGTATAACTCAGGATCTCTTCGATCTTGTCCACTTCGCCAGCGAGAGAGGGGTTTGCTGAGATAAGCAGGGCCACAGCCGCTGCTACATGAGGTCCGGCCATACTGGTGCCGTTCCAGGTTCCAAAATTGTTGGCTCCGCGGATACATGATCTGACTTGTACACCGGGTGCAGAAACATCAGGTTTCATCCTTCCGGAGTTGTCAACTGTCACAGGGCCCCGGCTACTGAAGTTGGCAATTGCATCTGAGCTGTTGGTGGCCCCTACAGTGTAGCTCCCATCGAAAATGGCCGCTGGATCTGAAACGGTAGAACAGGCGGAACCTGAATTTCCCGCAGACACTACAATGACACATCCCGCATTTCTGAGGTTATTGAGTGCTGTCTCCATTACACTCCAATTGGTATTATTGCAACCTTCAACAGGAGGACAACCCCACGAATTATTGATGACATGTGGCATCATCAAGGGATTGCCCTGTGATGGTGTGCCGCTGACGGGGTAAGGAGCCAGAAACCACTCAAAACATTCTGTATACGTTGTAAGTGTTCCATATCCGTTTTCCATATTGCGGCATCCTATCCACTTTGCACCTGGAGCCACACCTATCTGATTGCCCAGTCCGTCATCGCCCACCATCGTACCCATGGTATGGGTGCCGTGGTTATTGTCGTCGCAGGGCACAGGACTGTTAAAACCACACGAATTGGTTCCCGGGCTCATAGGATTGTTTTCGTGGATGGCGTCATGCCAGTTGTAATCGTGGTTGGCTGTGGTGCCGTTCCATCCACGGTATTTTCCTTTCAGACATGGGTCATCCCATTCGTATCCGGTATCCTGGCCGCCGATGACTACATTCTGGCCTGTAAATCCCAGGGACCACACTGACGGTGCGTTGATCTTGGTCACATTCCATTCTATGGCACGTGCGTCTGTTTTTTCGCGTGCAGGCACAGGTTCGATCATCATAAATCGACCGTCTTCGATTACTTCTCTGACAGAAGGCAGGGCCGCAAGACGGGTGATGAGGTCTCTGTTCGCCTTGAGCGAAATCATGTTTACTATGTAAAAACTTCTGAATCCAATATTACGACCCTTTAAAAAACCTTTAACTTCTTCCTGCGAGTTTTCGGCTGTTTTTAAAAGGGCATCAAAAACAAACGTGGCTTTATTGTCCTTGCCATGGATGCTTTTTACTGCAGATATATCGGCCTGTTTATTTAATACCACCACAATATCCTGGAGCTTTGACGGGTCAGCAATAAGCAGTTTCGGGTCTATTTTATCTCTGACCTGCGTTATTCCAAATGTGGCTGTCAGTAACAAATATAAAGTAAGAAGCTGGGACCAGTACTTGCTGACTTTAAGATATTGAAATATGTGGTGTCTGTTCATGAAAAAATGACGATAAAATGGGTATTAAGCCACAGAAACCTTTGAATTCTCTCTGTGTTTTTCGGCGTAAGCCAAAGCAGCCTCTCTGACCCAAGCCCCATCATTATGGGCTTTTACCCGGGCTTCCAGCCTTTGTTTAT
>JAKQGD010000099.1 GCA_029573365.1 Bacteroidota bacterium
CACCGCGGGGTCCAGGGTGATGATATTTTTGAGTGTGGAAGCCGGAACTTCCTTTTCCAGCGGCGAATTTAATACGTACTTAAGCTCATCGCCGGAAGAGATCACACCTACGGTGGCTGCCATAAAATATTTGGACAATACTTCCTGGTCATTTTTGACATCAAGCAGAGCCCCGTCGTTTCTTTTGGATTTGCATGAAACAATAAACAACACAGCCAGAATAGAAAGCAGGAAAAGACGATTTTTCATTTCAGGGATATTTTGATTGTAAAGGTAACGCAAAATTACCCGCCAATTTATTCCTTGTTTTAAAATAATATTATTTGTCGCTCGCTGGCTATTAAGCGTATAAAATATTGAATTAAGTGTTACAAAAAGGAAAGGCCCCCTACGAATCCGCGGAGGCTTTTTCCCTTAATTCCGGCATTATCACTCTGCTCTGGATATCCTGTAAAACTCGTTTACCTGCACCTCTGTGACATACTTTGTGACTCCATCCTTGTCGGTATACGACCTGGAGGTGAGCTTACCCTGGATGGCTACTTCGTTGCCTTTGGTGAGGGTGGCCGACATGAGCTCTGCGGTCTTGCCCCAGGCCACCAGGTTGTGCCATTCCGTTTGTTTTATTTTTTCACCTTTGCTGTTGGTATAGTAATCATTGGTGGCCAGAACGATGGCTGCCTTCTTATTGCCATTGTCAAAGGTGGTCACGGCTACGTCCTTACCTATATTGCCTATGAGATTGACGGAGTTCTTGAGTGTATTTGTCATTGTTTTATTTTTTTAAAATTATTTGAATAAATGATCTGATTTGATGGTTCCTGGATCAGAAGGGCACGGCCTCCGTGACGGGTTCTGACTTTTTGGTCAGTTTAAAAAACTCTGAGATGATGATCTCGGTAACATAACGTGTGGCCCCCGAGGCATCGGTCCATGTTCTGTTTGCTATCTTGCCGTGTACGGAGATTTCAGTGCCCTTGGATACGGAGGCAGCGAGATCTTCTGCGGTTTTGCCCCAGGCTACAAGTTTGTGCCAGTCTGTCTGCTTTACTTTTTCGCCCTTGCTGTTGGTGTAAACCTCATTGGTGGCGAGGATGACATATGCTTTTTTGTTGCCATTCTCAAAAGAGGTGAGGGTGACGTCCTTGCCTGCATTGCCTACGAGGTGTACTGAATTTTTGATATTGGTATTCATGATGTAAAAAATTTGTGTCCGTGATATGTGTTGCGTTACTGTTTGAAATATCCCGGACGGGTGAAACAAATTCTGATCTTCCGATCGGTTGACGATGCAAAGATGTATGGCGGGGCGAGGGTCGATTCGTATAAATTACGTTTATATACGTTTGTAATCGTAACTATATGTGTACAGATTATAAAAAGTATTGATAATCAATAAAATATAAACTTTTTCAGAAGTCTGGATTTTTTAAATTTTTTCTGCACCTGACAGATTTACACAGAGGTTATTATCGTATGGCGGGGATTTAAACCTATGGTTCGGTACATTGTTTACTTCTTTGTAGGAAACCAAATTTATGAGACTTTAGGGTAATTTTAAGTCTAAAAATTAGATTTGTACGTTATTTTATAAAAACCAAACCATGACAAACAGGATAATTATATTCATAGCATTTATAGCTATATATTTTACCTCCTGCTCCAGGAATCCAGTAACGGGCAAAAAGGAAGTGATGCTGATGAGCGAAGGTCAGGAACTTGCTCTCGGCAAAGAATCTGATCCCGCTATTGTGGCACAGTATGGCCTGTATGAAAATGCCACATTGCAAGCCTTTATCAATGAAAAAGGAAAGCAGATGGCCGCCATCTCACACAGGCCAAATCTGAATTATGAGTTTAAAATCCTCGATTCGCCGGTGGTCAATGCTTTTGCCGTGCCTGGGGGTTATGTATATTTTACCAGAGGCATCATGGGCCACTTCAACAATGAAGCTGAGTTTGCCGGCGTGCTGGGACATGAAATAGGACACATAGCTGCCAAACACTCTGCCAAGCAATACACCAAACAAATGATAACACAGGTCTTATTTATAGGTGGGCTAATTGTTTCTGAAAAATTCAGAAACTTTGCCGACGTGGCACAGCAGGGTCTGGGTTTGATGTTTTTAAAGTTCAGTCGTGACAACGAGACCGAGTCTGACAAGCTGGGTGTTAATTACAGTACTAAGGTGGGTTATGACGCCAGGGAGATGGCTGATTTTTTTAAGACACTTGAAAAACTTTCCGGAGGTGCGGGCTCTATACCTACATTTCTTTCTACACACCCTGATCCGGGCGACAGATACAATAAGGTAAATCAGCTGGCGGTGGAGGAACAAAAAACCCTGGATCCAGCTACACTTAAAGTCAACCGCAACAACTATCTCCGCATGATTGATGGGATAGTTTATGGTGAGGACCCGAGGCAGGGCTATGTGGAAAATAATGTGTTTTATCATCCGGAACTGAAGTTTCAGTTTTCTGTGCCTGCATCCTGGCAGACTGTCAATACACCTTCTCAGGTGCAAATGGCCCCACAGGATGGCAAAGCCATGATTGTAATGTCCCTGGCTGAGGGTTCTGACCTGGCTACTGCAAGAAACAAGGTCATTCAGGATAATCAGCTGACGGTGCTTGAATCCACAAATACCACTGTCAATGGACTGCCGGCCGTAGCCATGATGTCTGACATCATACAGCAGGCTCAACCTGGACAACAGCAGGCCGAACCGCTCAGAGTCTTGACATACCTCATCCAGTACAATAATTTGATTTATAAGTTTCACGGATTGAGTACCAAGGCGGATTTCAACACTTATTTTTCCAGCTTCCAGTCTACAATGAAGAGTTTCAGGACACTGACTGACCAGTCAAAGATTGATAAAAAGCCAACTTTTATAAAGATCGTAGAAAACAAATCAACCGCTCCCCTGCAACAAATCCTTACTCAGCAAAACATGCCTTCAGCCCGGCACAAGGAACTTGCTGTGCTTAATGGGATGGAACTGACCTCTGTGGTGGAATCAGGGACACTGGTAAAAGTTTTTGGCGGACAGTATTAACCTGTTAATAAGCAGGTTAGAACTGCATCGACATTCTTGATAAATATTTTGCCACAAAAAATTTGCAGAATATTCTAAGATGTCTTTATATTTGCGTCGCTTTTTAAGAAAAGCCCGTTTGCGGAAGTAGCTCAGTTGGTAGAGCACGACCTTGCCAAGGTCGGGGTCGCGGGTTCGAGTCCCGTCTTCCGCTCTGTTTTTTTTTCTGCACATCAAACACTGTCCAGGCCCGGGTGGTGGAACTGGTAGACACGCAGGACTTAAAATCCTGTGGCCATTGCGGCCGTGCCGGTTCGATCCCGGCTCCGGGTACCAAGCCTTGCTGAAAGGCTCAAATTATGTTTACCTCTTTACTTGATAGATTACATGGTACAAAGTCCGCACTTCTATTCATTTGTCGGCAATACTATGCATTTATTTCTTATGCGGTCCAAATCTTCCGCATATTCAGCTCCAGCTGAATAAATAATTTGACTGCTGAAATTTTCTTTCCATTTACAACCGAGCCATAAATGTTTTGACTGTATGGCTGTAATCAGAACCCCCTTCTTCCAGGGCCCTGATAAAAGCTGATCCTACAATTACTCCATTGAAATACTGACCTGCCGCATTGCGGCTTTGTCTGTCATGGATACCAAAACCCGCCAGGGTCGGGGATAACAGGTTCATGGACTTGATTTTTTCGAAGTAAGCCAACTGTTCTCCTGTGAGATCCTCTTGTCGGCCCGTGACTGAGGACCTGGATACGACGTAAACAAATGCGGAGCTGAGTCTGTCGGCCTGTCTTATTCTTTGCTCAGAAGTCATCGGTGTGATCAGAAAACTTATTTCCATGTGGTTGCTGGAAAAGAGATTCATGTACCTGCTCTCATACACCTCCATAGGCAGATCAGGTATGATCATTCCCTGGATGCCGGCCTTTTTTGCATTAATTACAAATTTTTCTTCGCCATATTGTAGCAGTTGGTTGTAATAGCCCATAAGGATGAGAGGAATAGAAGCGGTTTTTCTGGCTTCCCTGACCTGATCAAAAAGACGGTCTATGGTCTGTCCGTTTTTCAGAGCGATTTCGCTGCTACGTTGTATGGAAGGACCGTCAGCCAGCGGGTCTGAATAGGGCATGCCCAGTTCTATTAGGTCTGCACCGGCTTTTTCGAGCTCGTTAATGATAATAGGAACACTTTCCAGAGTGGGATGCCCGGCTGTAAAGTAAATATTGAGCACTCCGGCCTTCCTGGTCTCTATGGTATTGCGTATCGACGTCATGACGATGGAATCTTTTTAATGGTAAACCCAGTCAAATGGTGCAAGTTATCTTATTTTGACGTTTTGTGCCAGAAACATAATCATATTTTTGTCTGTCGCCTTTAAAAACTGGTAAAGGGCAGATGTAAAACACCTGCCCTTACAAACCACCTTATATGAGAAAAAAACCCTATTCTTTAATGAGCTTTAAAGTCTCATTTTTTCCTGGAAGTACGACAGTGTATAAGCCCTGTGGCAGGCTTGAAGTATCTATTTTGTCATTGCCCTGAGCATGCACACGCAGCACAGGTGTACCGTTATTATTATATATCATAACTATTTCGCCTTCGGCCAGTCCTTCGAGCATGAAATAGTCCCTGACCGGATTGGGTACAATTCTGTGGTTGGCAATTTTAATTTCCATCATCACCGAGCGTGTCTGGCTCCAGGATGCTTTGCCGTCATAATCCATTTGCCTAAGCCTGAAACAGGCAAACAATTAAAAGATAAAATTTAGACATTGACATAAAGTTTTAGGTTGATAAAAAATAACGCAATACCTAAAGCACTTAAAATGACAATTAACAAATATCAGATAAACAGTATATTAAATATAATATTAATTTATATATAATCCAAAATTTGGAAATCATACCATTCAATGGATAATATTTCCGGGTTTTCAGTAGTGTGGTGTTTGGTGGATTGGGCTAACGTCTTACTCATTTTGTCTGGTGATTCCTGCAGGATCAATATATATTCTGAAGATATTGAAGTTGTTTTTTTTATCACTTTCCTGATAGTAACCATTTGGGTCAATGGTAAGATGGAGGTAGTAGTAGCCTTTGGGCAAACCTCTGGGCAGCTCCAGGTTCTGCCCCTCATACATTATCCATAGGTATCATAACCACCCACAGAAATGCCCTGTTTTCTGGCGTCGCAAGCCACATAGTTTCCCAGTCCATAATTGACGAGAGCTGGTATTTTGCCATGGATATCAAGGCATAGGTTGTCGTGTGGCTGGCAAATGCCGGAGTCAAAAAGGCAATAAGAGACTTTCGACCCTTTTGCGATAAGCGTTCTTTTCCTGAACAGGCCCAAGATTTTCTTTTGTCTGTACAGCTCTATAGATACCCAGTCGTCTACATGGTAATGATAATGTCCCGGCTTGTCATCAAAATAGTTGGTGCCTGCGGGCCGGTCAAAATAGGACAACGTATCGGCACCATTTACTTTTCTGTAGATCCTCTGGTACAATTGCTGTCTGGGGTAGCTGCCGTCGCCGCATTTTTCATCGGGGCCGCTGACACGTTGTGTATTACAGTACCACTCGTTTTTACCAAAGGTTTCTATGGGTCCGTAGCCAAAATTGGCAATCGAAGCAGCAAATCTGATTTGTGACGGAAATTCAGGATGGTTTTCAGGATAGTAATGCAGATTTCTGGTTGTAATGGAAGTAAGCAAAACAAGATCAGGTAACATGTCTCCTGTACGGTGGTCACCGGTTTCGCATCCTGCACTGTTGTCAAACCTGCATGGAGAATGCCTGGATTCCGGATTTGGATCTGCTTCAAAATAAAGGTAAATACTGTGGAGGGTTCCTGATTCCACACTCCTCAGGTCAGAAACCAGAACATTCCACGTACCGTCTGCCGGCTGACCATTGTTGATAAAATCGAGCCTCCCGTCAGGGATGTATTCTCCCATAAATGGGGCTGCACCATCTCTGATATAACCCGAAAAGCCGTTTGACCTGAAGCACGTACCCGGGTAATTTCTGCCATCCAGACCACCATTGCGGTTTGTAAGCCAGATCCTGGTGCCATCAGGAGCGAGGAGTTCTACTTTGAGATCGCTGATTCTGTCGTGGCTTAGGTTAAGGCACACTTTGGCCAGGCCAAAAGCACTGTCCATTTTTATTCCGGTATTTTCCACCCTTACGGGGAATGTGTCTGCGACTTCTGTGCCTTCAAAATCCCGTACAGGTCCTCCTGGGGCATAAATAAGTTGTGCAAAAATATCTGCTGTATGAACACACAGAAAAGTGAGGTACAAAAGAAATTTTAAGCGATATGAATAGGGTGCCATTCAGCCGTGTTTGACACAAAGATACTGCTTTGTTTGTGTCTGCGGAATCACACAGGCTTTACAAATGTTCCAGGTAGGTGGCCAGGTCCTTGTCTCCTCTGCCTGACAGTGCCACGACCACAACTGAGCCCGGCTTGATAACCATTTTGTCAAGTGCCGCCAAGGCGTGTGCCGTCTCCAGAGCCGGAATAATACCTTCCGTTGATGATAAAACCTTTACAGCTTCAAGGGCTTCGTCATCGGTGACAGCATAAACACTTGCCCTGCCCGAGGTAATCAGGTGAGCATGCAGGGGACCTATACCCGGATAATCAAGACCTGCTGACAGGGAATATGGTTCTACAATCTGCCCGTCAGCGGTTTGCATCAGCAGTGTACGGCAGCCATGTATGATGCCTTTTGTTCCCAGGATGCTGGTTGCAGCTGAGTGCCCTGAGTCTACCCCTTTGCCTGCGGCTTCAGCTAGCACCAATGCTACGGATGGTTCGTCCAGAAAATGGTAGAAAGCTCCTGCTGCATTGCTGCCGCCACCCACACATGCGAGGACTATGTCAGGCAGTGGATTGCCCGTTTTCTGCTGCAGCTGAGTCCTTATTTCACGGCTTATCACGGACTGGAACCTCGTCACCATGTC
>JAKQGD010000117.1 GCA_029573365.1 Bacteroidota bacterium
GCGTGACTAATGTTCAGTTGGCTCAGGCTCTTAAGGATCAGTTTGACCTGGATATCGAGCGTAAGAAAATCCACCTTCCTGAAGAAGTGAAGGAAGTAGGCACCTACACAGCAGAATTGCACCTGCACAAGGAGCTTACCGCAAAAGTTAATTTTGAGTTGGTCCAGGAATAATATTTCTGACATCACGATAAAAAAAGGGCAGCGTATCACCAGATGCGTTGCCCTTTTTGATTATAATTATTCCTGCGATATTTTAAATTTTGTCTGCCAGACGACAGGCATCGTTTATAGCCCGTTTGGCATCCAGCTCATCGGCCACATCAGCCCCGCCTATCAGGTGACATGCCATACCCAAGGTAGAGAGTTCGTCATACAAACTGCGGTCGGGATCCTGACCCGCACAAATCACTATCGTATCCACGGCCAGGGTCATGGACTCATTTTTGACAGATATGTGGAGACCTTCGTCATCAATCTTATCATAGGCTACATCAGCAAGCATCTGCACGCCTTTGGCCGCAAGGCTGGCTTTATGTATCCAGCCGGTGGTCTTGCCCAGGGTAGCACCGTGTTTTCCTCCGGATCGTTTTAGCAGCCATACCTGTCTGGCAGGCTTATCCGGCTGTGGGGCGGATATTCCTCCTGCCTGTGCAAAGCTGTCGTCAATGCCCCATTCGCGGAGAAAAATGCGAAGTTCGTCTTCTTCCTGGTGCTTGTGGGTAAGGTATTCTGACACGTCAAATCCTATGCCTCCGGCACCGATGACGGCCACTTTCTGCCCTGCAGTTTTATTGCCTGATAAAAGTTCGTGGTACGAAATGACACTAGGGTGGTTTATGCCAGGAATGTCAGGTTTTCTGGGGCGAATGCCGTTGGCAAGAATGATGACGTCGTACTTACCATCCGCCAGCATTTTTGGATCGGCATAGGTATTTAGCCTGAGTTCAATGTTGTATTTGCGGATCATGGACCCGTAATACCTGATGGTCTCTGCGTAGTCTTCCTTTCCGGGTACGGCCATGGCAAGATTAAACTGGCCACCTATTTTATCGGATGCTTCATACAGAGTTACTTTGTGGCCCCTCATGGAAGAAATATGTGAGAATGCGAGTCCGGCAGGCCCAGCCCCTACTACAGCTATTTTTTTAAGGTTTTGGGCTGGGGCATACGTGAGCTCTGTTTCGTGGCAGGCTCGTGGATTTACCAGGCAGGTCGATATTTTCATCTGAAAGGTGTGGTCAAGGCATGCCTGATTGCAGGCAATGCATGTATTGATTTCATCCGTGCGACCTTCCATGGTTTTTAGTACGATGTCGGCATCTGCGAGGAAGGGCCGTGCCATAGACACCATATCCGCACATCCTTCTGCCAGGACTTGTTCTGCTGTTTCCGGAGTGTTTATTCTGTTGACCGCTATGAGCGGAATGTCTATTTCCTGCCTGAGCTTTTTTGTCACCCAGGCAAAAGCTTTGCGGGGTACCATGCTGGCTATGGTGGGTATTCGTGCCTCATGCCATCCTATGCCTGTATTTATCATGGTAGCTCCTGCATTCCTGATTTCTCTGGCAAGATCCACAACTTCTAGCCAGGTACTTCCTCCTTCCACAAGATCCAACATCGACAATCTGTATATGATGATAAAGCGTGGTCCTGCAGCTTCACGGCATCGCCTCACTATATCCACAGCAAATCTGATGCGGTTTTCAAAACTTCCTCCCCAGTCGTCCTCTCTGTGGTTGGTCCTTTGGGCAATAAACTGGTTGATCAGATAACCTTCGGAGCCCATGATTTCGACACCGTCATAGCCTGCTTCTCTAGCCAGAAGGGTGCATTTTACAAAGTCATCTATCGTACGCAGGATATCCTGCTCTTCCATGGCCCTGGGTTTAAAAAAACTAATGGGAGCCTGTATGGAAGATGGAGCGACCACCTTGGGGTGATAGCCATATCGGCCGGCGTGCAGGATTTGCATACATACGACACCACCTTCATTATGTATCGCGTCCGTTATCAGTCTGTGATTAGCCAGCTGGCTTTTGTCAGTCAGCATGGCACTTCCCGGCCCGACACAGCCTTCTTCGTTGGGCGAAATACCACCCGTGACAATAAGTGCAGCCTGACCGCGGGCTCTCTCGGCATAATATATGGCAGCCCTTTCAAAACCTCCTGGTGTTTCCTCCAGGTTGGTATGCATGGAGCCCATCAGGACCCTGTTTTTGAGTTTTATCCATCCAAGGTCCAGTGGACTCAATATATGTTTATACATCAGGTTCGCAATTGTTTTTGACCATGCAATCTATAAAATATTTCTGTTTTACAGAGGATGAGTGTCTGATTTATTAAATTTTCATAACACTAACTTTATAAAGAACTTAAGGAATCCTATAATTGTTAAATGGAAAGTTTGTAAACATAAGAATATGACCGAATATAAAGAATACAGGGTAGGTGGTTCAGGAGGGCCGTTTGGATTCCTGGGTCCACTGATTATACTGGCCATCTTTTTTACAATATTATTTTTTGTGGCCCGGGGAGTTTTCTGGCTGTTGTCATGGGTTGCCCCCGTTCTTTTGTTGATCACGCTTATTATTGATTATAAGATAGTGACAAACTTCCTCAAATTTGTGTGGAAGCTTCTACAGGAAAATCCATTGATGGGCATTGTGGCCTTACTCCTGATCTTTTTTGGATATCCCGTGATCGCAGGATTTCTGTTTTTTAAAGCCATAACCAAAAGATCCCTTCAGAAAGCGGTCAGCCGGATGGAAAAAGAAAGAAATACCTATACTGAATATGAGGAGGTAAATGACGATGATGATAGTTTTCTTGAGCTTCCACCATTAAAAAACAAAAAGGAAGCACACAAACAAACCAGATCCAATGACTATGACGAAATGTTTAAATAGAACAACCCGGGTTTGATTTGGCTGATCGCTTTATTGCTGTTTTTCTATTTTCTGCTTCTGGTATGGGTTTGGAAAGGTTGGTCCTGGACAATACACCGGTCGGTAGCGGATATTGATACTAACTTTCCGTTTGTCAGCATCCTAATTCCGGTAAGGAACGAAGAAGACTCAATAGCCGCATGTATTGATTCCATAGCTGTAAACGATTATCCTTCTGACAGGTATGAAATAATATTGGTAGACGACCATTCCGGTGATAATACTGTAGCCTGTGCTTTATCGGTGGGCACCCAAAATCTGAAGATCGTGCAAATGCCAGACGGCAAATCGGGAAAAAAAGCTGCTTTAACGGAAGGTTTGTCAGCGGCTTCATACGGATTGATTATTTGTACAGACGGAGATTGTATTGTTCAGAAAAAATGGATCAGAAGCCATGTTGCTAGGTATAAATTAAATGACTTGAGGCTTTGTACAGGAACTGTTTTGCCACGATTGAATCAGACAATCTTGGGAGATTTCCAATGGATGGATTTTGCCATGACCATGGCTGTCACCGCCAATGGCATTAAACGGCAGGCATATTTTCTTGCCAATGGTGCCAATATGTCCTATCCGGCGACATTGGCCAAAGTTTTGAATGATGAGGTCAAAGGCACGGATTTAGCCTCCGGAGATGATGTATTTATGGTACAGGCACATGCACAAAAAGATCCGCACAGTATTTGTTTTATCAACGACCGCGAAAGTTGGGTGGAAACCAAATCAGAAAAGAGCCTGGCTGATTTCCTCAGCCAAAGAAGGCGTTGGGCCACGAAGTCGATGTACACTTCTGATTATAAAGTCATAGCCATACAGGCATTTGTTTTTATGGTAAATGTTGTCTTGGCAGGTCTATTGGTGGCGGCCATTATACACCCGGCCGCATACTTATGGCCAGCAGTTCTGGCAATACTTTTTAAGGCAACAGTTGATTTTTTAATGCTTGCCTCCCTTGCCGTCTATTATGACAGACCACAGGTACTTAGGTCATTTGTACCGGCATTTTTTATGTATATGGTGTATATCATCTATGCAGGAGTCATGGCTATGTTTCCGGCAAAATACCACTGGAAAGGACGTAAGGTAAAATGAAAAAGGCAGCTTCATTTCTGAAGACCGCCTTTTAAGCTAAAATATTGAAAACAGAATTAAGTTCCGCCGATCAGTTTACTGAATCAGTAAGTGATTTACCTGCCTTAAACTTAACAGATGTCTTGGCAGCAATTTTAATGGTTTTTCCTGTAGAAGGATTCCTTCCTTCTCTTGCAGGCTTGTGTGCAGTAGAAAAAGTACCGAAACCTACAAAAGATGCTTTGTCTCCACTCTTAAGTGCACTTTCTATACCGCTAAATACTGCATCAATGGCACTGCCTGCCTGGCTTCTGGTGATGCCGGCTGCATCGGCAACTGAATTGATAAGATCTCCTTTGTTCATTTTGAATAAGTTTATTTTTAATAAATAATTTATGGCACAAATGTAGGTAAACCCT
>JAKQGD010000124.1 GCA_029573365.1 Bacteroidota bacterium
TAACCAACTGAGCTATAACCTCCGTTTAAATTCGAGCCGCAAAGTTACCAAAAAATATTTCAAAGACAAAAAAAATCAAATGTTCCCTTTTTTTCTTCTGGTGTAAGCTACCATTATAGTATGGCTAGCTTAAAACCCGCAGTAAAAATATTATCAAAAAATGCCTTCTTTATAATTTTATTGTAACTTTACACAAGATTCTCGTCATACTACCAATTGCTGACGGGAGTTGAAATGACTGTATGGCCATTTCAGGAATTGACAAATACCCCGAAAATTTCAGGCTGTAAAACAATCAGTTGTGCTCAGATCAGGACAAGAAGGCGAGACCGTTGAGAGTTTACTCAGGATTAATCCGGAAAAAGCTTTGTCAATGATGTATGATCAGTATTATGATGATATGTGCAGGCAGGTTTACATGATTGTGAAGGATGAGATCGCCACAGAGGATATTGTTCAGGAAGTTTTCATAGAAGTATGGAAAATCCGCGATCAGATAGCTATTAATACTTCCCTGGGGAGTTACCTAAAAAGGGCATGTAGGAACAGGACACTTAATTTTATCAGAGACAGGAAACTTGGCTGGGAAGACGAAAGTGTACTTGCAGAACATGAAGATACAGGAGTGACTTCTGAGCAGCATTTGGATGCAGATGATCTAAACAGGAAAATCCAGGCCATCATCGCCGACATGCCAGAAAAATGTGGAATTGTATTTTCTCTGAGCAGGTACAACGACATGAATTATACGGATATAGCCAAAGAACTGAACATATCGGTTAAGACTGTAGAACATCAGATTTCCAAGGCTTTGAAAATATTAAGGAAAGAAATATTTAAAAATGATTGATATGAATAGGGGGGGCGTCATTTTTTTGTGTCTTAATAGTGGAATATTGTTCTAATGAAGTATCTGGATCATAATAGCTTTATCCATGCCTACCTTTCCGGCCATATGTCGGAAGAGGAAAAATCAGATTTTCGGGCATGGCTGTCAGCCTCTGATGACAACAGGGCAATTTTTTACTCTGTTGAAAAAATTTGGCAGGCTACTTCTACCGAAAACCTATCCATGCCCAGGTTTAATGCCAGCAAGGCACATCTAAGGCACCTTGCATTGCTTGAGTCAGAAATGAAGGCGGCCGATGACAACCGCAATAATAATAAAGTAGTGAGGCTAACACCCTGGGTAAAGGCCATAGCTGCAGTATTTGTTTTGGCAGTATCCGCTTTGTTTGTTTATAACTGGACAAATGCAGGAGAAAAATATTCAGCTACCGAAACAGCCAGAGTAGATTTGTCAGACGGTACTGATGTGTGGATGAGCCCAGGAGCCATCCTTAAGTTTAGCCCTCAAAACAAGGCCAGAAAAGCCACGCTGAGCGGCAAAGCCTATTTTGATGTACAAAAAGATGCTACAAAACCGTTTGAAATAGAGGCTGGCGGAGCCCTTATCAGAGTACTAGGAACACAGTTTATTGTTGACGCCGACCGCGGATATGTATCTGTCCGGGAAGGTAAAGTACAGGTTATCCATGACAACAAATCCGTCATCCTCACCGCCAACCAAAAAGTAAACATCTCCAATTCAGGCTTGTCACAGGTTTCAACAGAGGGTTTTGACAAAGGCGATCTTTGGTTTAACGAAGACCTCGTGTTTAACAACAGTCCTTTTGACCAGGTTATAAAGGACATTGAAAAAGCATATGGAGTCACCATCGTTGTTCCTTCGGGCAGAGACTGGAGCAAATGCACCTTTACATCTGGTTCACTTAAAAATAATACCATACAACAGGTGCTTACCACACTCAAGGTAACTTACGATCTGGAGTATACCCAAAGTGATGCCAGAAAATACAACATCTCCAGAGTAAGGTGTAAATAGAAAGTAGAAAGGCTGCCATAACCCCACAACCTAAAGTAGCAAATTATTTGTACCTTTGAACCGGGTAATCAGGGTTTAGTTTTTATTTTGAAAAATTTTCTTTGTTTCTTTATTGCAATACTGTTAGCCACAGCAGGGTTTTCTCAGACCAGGCCTGATGAGGTATTAATTAACTATTCATGTTATGAAAAACCATTGCTCCAGGTACTGAAGGAACTCACTGCCGTATCCAAAGCCAATCTTGTGTATTCAGAAACCCGTATACCGGGTCAGAAAAAAGTGACTGTCAATGCCAAAAACGAAACCCTGGGCAGTGTACTTAAAGTGATTTTGGATGATTTTGGATATTCCTATCAATTGGTTGGAAATCAATTGGTTCTGGCCAGAGAAACCAGTAAAAATATTTCCGGCGAAGCCAGGATCTACGGATATGTAAGAGACAAACTCAGCGGCGAACTCCTCATAGGGGCAAACGTCTTTGTTCACGACCGATCCAAAGGCACAAACACCAATGAATCAGGTTTTTACAGCCTGCCGCTTGCCAAGGACAATCAAAGGCTTCATTTTTCGTACCTCGGTTACAAGACAATAATCCTTGATATTCTCCCTTTTGCAGACACAGCCATCAACATTAGCCTCGAGCCGGATGGAGTACTCAATGAGATTATCATCCTGGATGATGTACTGGAAGAGGAGCATGAATCTACTGCAAGCGTTCAGAATCTTCATATTGACAAAATTCTTGCATCCAATCACCTTGCCGGCGAACCGGATGTGATGCGGTATATCTCATCACAGGCAGGAGTCACCACAGCAGCTGAGGGCATCGGAGGACTTAATATCAGAGGAGGCTCAGCAGATCAGAACCTCGTCATGCTCGATGGTGTGCCTATATACAATACCACACACGCCATGGGTATTTTTTCGGTATTTAACTCAGCCGCCATAAAAAGTGCCTCCGTGTACAAAGGCGGTATTCCTGCCAGGTATTCCGGGAGGCTTTCTTCCGTCATCGACATACATACCAAAGACGGTAATCTACGCAAATGGCAGGGTGAAGCCACACTAAGCACCATAGCCGTAAAAGTATCTGCCGAAGGCCCCATCATACAGGATAAGATAAGCCTGATGCTTTCTTACAGAAGGACTTTCATGGACGTGTGGATCAAGGAATACACCAAGTATCAGAACAAGGAAAAGGACCAGGACGGTGTATCTAATTATTTTTTCAATGACATGAACGCCAAGCTCAACATACAGCTTGCCAAAAAGTCAAGACTTTCGCTCCAGCTTCTTCATACCAAAGACAATTTTGAAAACAGCATCAAAGCTTTGCCGGAAAAACTGAGAGAAGAAAATGTAAGGGATCTGAGCTGGGGAAACAGATTGTACTCAGCCGCATTCAACAATCAATTGTCTAAATCATTTTTTTCTAGGACTACTTTTTACCTCACAGCCTATGACTTTTCGAGCTTTCGCAATAATCTTTTTGAGATAGCAGGCACGCCTCAGAACCAGATTGTTTTTGACGCTTCCCTGTTTGAAACTTCCGTAAAGGAGATAGGAGTGAGACAAGACTTTGACCTTATGGTCAATGCATCCAATACACTCAAAACGGGTATTCAGTACCAGAAAAGGAAATTCAGCCCCGGGGTCACAAATGTGGACGAAACAGAATTCGAACCCAGAATTTCGCAGGTGACAGTGGAAGCCCTGAAGGCCAAAAGTGACTTTCCTTCGGTAGTCTCTGATGAAATCAATGTATACGCCGAAGACCTCATGAAACTGGGAGGTGGCGTAAGTCTCAATGCCGGAATCAATTATTCATTCAGGTCCACGCAACCCCGCTTTGCCTCCTTGCAGCCACGAATCAGTCTTCTGGCAGAGAGTTCCTCACTCAGTTTTAAGGTAGGAGCGACCAGGTTGCAACAAAATATGCACCTGCTGACCAACAATGGCCTGGGCTTTCCGTCAGATGTATGGCTGCCTGCCAGCACAGTACTGCCTCCTCAGAAGTCCTGGATTTTTAACGCAGGCTTTGGAGTAAGGGATAACGAAGGATACAAATTTGGAACAGAAGTGTATCTTAAAACCTTTGATCAGATCACCAGTTATCCCGAAGGAGCCAATCCAGACATCAATGTAAATACAGACTGGGAAACTGAGATCCCCGTAGGAGATGGTTATGCCTATGGGCTGGAAGCGTATGCCGAAAAAACCGCTGGTAAAACTCTTTT
>JAKQGD010000148.1 GCA_029573365.1 Bacteroidota bacterium
CATCCTATAAAACAACAGTTTAAAACACAGATTAAATTTCCTTAGCATGTATTATTCATATTAATATATTTTGGCATGTGTTTTGATTTGTCTTAAACGGAACAAAATCTTTAAACAAGATGAACTGGAAGTATTTCATCATCATTTTTGCCTCAATAACCATTTATTCCTGTCAGTCTGACAATCAAAAACCTGATCCTACCAACGGGCTTAAACCCAATCTGGTAAAAAATTTTGACGCTGAGATCATCCACACATGGAATGACCTTTACCTGACCATTGAAAAGGATCTGCCGGGTTTCAGGCCGGCATCTACTTCAAGGGCCATTGGTTACATCCAGATGGCAGCCTATGAAACGTGTGTTCCCGGTATGCCGGGCTTTATTTCAAACAGTGCTTATCAGCAAGGCCTGAAGATCCCTGAGTTGCCAAAAGACATCAATGAAATCAACTGGAATATAGCTCTAAACTCGTGTTATGCCATGATGCTTAGGCATTTTATGCTCAATGTCAACGGAAACCACCTGGCCATGATAGACAAAAAGGAGTCTGACATAAGAACCTATTTAAGGGGTACCACATTCCAAGACATCATCGACAATTCTGAGGAATGGGGCAGGGCTGTAGCGGGTGCAGTCATTGCATATGCCGACTCGGACACGGAGGCTTACAACCAGACTCTAAATCCGTTTCCTGCCACCTACGTGCCTCCCACAGGTCCCGGCAAATGGGAGCCAACAGCACCAAATTTTACACCTGCCTTGTTTCCGTTCTGGGGCAGAGCCAGAGTATTTGCCGCTAATACACAGGATCTCACGGCATTGGCCCCACTGCCATTTAGCACGTCGCCATCAAGTGAGTACTATAAGCAACATAAATATCTCAATGATGTGGTAACCCAAATAACACCTGAAAACAGGTGGATTGCAGAGTTTTGGAGCGACGACATAGTGGGTGTGACGTTTTCGCCCCCGGCCAGACTTGTTGCCATAGCTAATCAGGTGACGACACATAAAAAAATGAATCTGGAAGATGCTTTACACTTCTACTGCAAATTAGGCCTGGCCATCAATGACGCTTCTGTAGCTGCCTGGAATTCTAAGTACATCTACAATACCGAAAGACCCGAAACCTATATCCGCAAATATATTAACCCGGATTTTGAATCTATACTGGGAGAGTCAATCGGCAGGGCAGGGCTCGAGCCGCCTTTTCCGGGGTATCCTTCAGGACACAGTACCTTTGGCGGGGTGCAGGCCGGCATTTTTAATGAGTTTTTTGGCACCAATTATGTCTTTACCGACAGATGCCACGAAGGAAGGACAGAATTTGACGGGAGGCCACGTACTTTTACCACCTGGAATCAGA
Source organism: Bacteroidota bacterium (assembly GCA_029573365.1). Lineage (GTDB taxonomy): Bacteria > Bacteroidota > Bacteroidia > Chitinophagales > Saprospiraceae > OLB9. The sequence goes on from JAKQGD010000148.1 coordinate 1,369, forward strand.
TGGCAGAAGAAAACGCATACTCCAGGATTCCGCTGGGGGTACACATTAAAATGGATTGTGATGAAGGGCTGAGGATGGGATATGTTATCGCCGGCCGAGTCAATGCTTATTCGCTAAAGTTGCCTTAACAATAAAGCAGAAACTTCAGCCGGATTTTATCCCGGCTGAAGTTTCAATAATTCCGATAACACAAAAACAATTAAAACCACTATTTAATTTCAATGGCTTTGGGAGTGATTACTGCTTTTGGCTCCTTTTTGCCGATTTTAATGTTAAGGATGCCGTCTTTGTAAGAAGCTACAATATCGTCCTCCTTGACATTGTCAGGCATAGTAAATGACCTTGTGAAAGATTCATAACTAAATTCCCTTCTCAGGAAATTCCCCTCCTTATCCTTTTCTTCAGTTTCCTCCTTTTTCTCAGACTTAACGGTAAGGATGCCATTTTGCAATTCTATTTTGAAATCTCCTTTCTTCATGCCAGGAGCAGCCAAATCTATCATGAAATTTTTTTCGGTTTCTTTTAGATTGACTGAAGGCAGAGTAGATCCCATTTTTGCAAAGTTTCTGTCATTCCAATCGAAGAAGTCTTTAACAAAGAAATCATCGAACAATGCAGGAAAAGCAGGAAATAGCGGATTTTTCTTAATCAACTGTGCCATAACTAAAGATTTAAAATGATTAACTATTCAATCACGGTGCAAAAATATAGCAGATCAACAAGGAAAATCAATGACCTGAGTCATGCAACCACATGATTTAAAGAAATCACATCGACATATTATACATCGTATCAGAGACACTATCGCATACCAGATCCGTTTTAAGGTTTATTTTAATTAAATTTGCAAAAAATACTTTTAGGGGTGAAGTTTTCGCAGTACCATTTTGTGGATGAGATCAAGGATAACCTTGAATTGATGGGTTTCAAAAAGCCCACCGACATCCAGTATAAATGTATTCCCAATATCCTTAGAGGCGAAGATCTTTTGGCTATAGCCCAGACTGGCACCGGCAAAACTGCAGCCTTTGCCATCCCTATATTGCATATCCTTCAGACCAGATCCCATACCAAAAGACCAGATGGTATTAAATGCCTGGTCATGGTCCCCACCCGCGAGCTGGCACTGCAGATACATGAGGTTTTTGTATCCATAGGCAGAAATACCAGGGTCACAAGTTATGCTGTATATGGTGGAGTCGAACAGGGACCTCAAATCGCAAAACTGGAACGAGGTATCGATGTACTCATAGCTACGCCCGGTCGTATGTTTGATCTTGTTAACCAGGGTTATATCCGACTAGGCAGAACAGATATACTCATACTCGATGAGGCTGACCACATGCTAGATCTCGGGTTTTTAAAAGACATTAAGGATGTAATAAGGTTTTTGCCTAAAAAACATCAGACTTTGTTTTTTTCTGCCACCATAGACGAAGAAATAAAAGATCTGGCCTATTCTCTGGTTAAAAATCCTGTCAGAATCCAGGTGTCTCCCAAGGATCCTGTCTCAAAAAATGTAGATCATTCAGTAATGTTTGTCAAAATGGATGACAAGCGTTTTTTTCTGGAAAGGCTGGTTAAGGAAAATCCGGATGCCAAAATCCTCGTCTTTGTCCGTACCAGGGTGAGGTGCGAAAGGGTGCATGCTGCCATGGAGAGAGTAGGTATAACGTCATTGCATATGCACGGCAGCAAGGAACAAAAGGAAAGGCTTGCTGTGCTGAATGAATTCAGAAAAGGCAATGTCCGGCTGTTGATAGCCACAGATGTAAGTGCCAGGGGTATAGACATAGCTGATGTGGACTTTGTTGTCAATTATGACCTTCCGGAATATGCCGAAACCTATGTACACAGAGTGGGAAGGACAGGCAGAGGTACAAAGCGGGGTATAGCCTATTCTTTTTGTGACGAATCAGAAAAGTCTCTGCTGTCGGCCATCGAAGAATACATCGGCAAAAAGGTCAAAGTACTTTCTGTCGAACAGGATGACTACAAAGAAGTAGTGGATCTTTCGGGAGGAAAAACCATGGACCTCAAACAAATTCTCGAAGAACTTGCTCCTGTCCAAAACAAAAGATACGGTGTAAAAAAAGGCAAGCCCAGAAAATAATCCCTCTTAGGGTCAGGGTTTCTTAAGCTCAGCTATTTTCTTTTCGAGTTCTATTTCGTCCCCGTTGTTAAACGCATTGTGAGCGTAAACAATCTCTCCATTTTGGTTGAGCAGAAATGTCTGAGGTACAGTAGTAAAATTTAGCAACTGCATCAGTTCCTGTCTAGTGTCTGCCAGAACCGTAAATTCCCATCCCTTGCTTTGTACCAGAGCAGGCACCTTTGTCAGTCCACGTGCATCGTCAATGGTTATGGCCAGAAGCTGAACATCATATTTTTCTACCCACTCGTCATACAGCTCGTTTACTACATCAAGTTCTCTTTTACATGGGGTACACCAGGTAGCCCAGAAGCTGACGATTGTGATTTTACCATTTTTGGTATAGTCGTGCGTATTGACAGTTTTGCCGTCCAGTGTCTTGATGTTAAGTGATGGAAAAGGACCATT